>NZ_PKUB01000043.1 GCF_002868845.1 Desulfuromonas sp. | reverse complement strand
GCCCGAAGAAGCTGCTGCTGCGCTTCGCCGGGCTCGAGCCCGCCTGAGGGCCGTCGGCCCTTCTTCCCTTCCGGTCCGGCCCACCCCCCGGCCCGGTTGCCCCCCCTCTCGTCCCCCTTCTCGAAGAGGGGAGGAGCCTGGCCGAGAATGGCCGTCTGCACATTCCACTTGCCGAAAACTTTAATCCCTGCTAACACTTAGGGCGGTGGAGGGCTCCCCGCGCCGGCCGCTCCGCATTGGGTCCGATGAGCGTGGCAGTTTTTCTTCTCTGGTAGGGCACGGTCATAGGCTGATTTTTTTATAGGTGAGGGACGAGCGGAGGTTTGAGAAAAACGGTTCGCTCCCGTCCCGGAGGGAAAGCAGGTCCACCCAGGCTGTACAGGAGGTTCCATGCATTTCAAAAAACGCGTTCTGGTTACCGGCGGGGCCGGCTTCATCGGCTCCCATCTCTGCGAGGCCCTGCTGCGCAGGGGGTGCGAGGTCCTCTGCCTCGACAACTTCCTTACCGGCAGCAGGCGCAACATCGCTCACCTGCTGGACGACCCCTACTTCGAACTCCTCTACCACGATGTCACCCGGCCCCTCAGCCTGGAGGTGCAGGAGGTTTACAACCTGGCCTGCGCCGCCACCCCGGATGCTTACCGGCTGACCCCCGTGACGACGGTGAGCACCTGCCTGCTCGGAGCGATGAACATGCTCAACCTGGCCCGGGACGCGGGGGCGAAGATCCTTCAGGCCTCCACCTCCGAGGTCTACGGTGACGCCCGGGTCCATCCCCAGGGGGAGGATTACTGGGGCCACGTCAATCCCATCGGCCCGCGGGCCTGCTATGATGAAGGAAAACGCTGCGCCGAGACCCTCTTCTTCGACTACCACCGCCAGCACGACGTGCGGATCAAGGTCGCGCGGATCTTCAACACCTACGGCCCCCGCATGCACCCGGAGGACGGGCGGGTGGTGGCCGGCATGGTCCTGCAGGCCCTGCGCGGTGAGCCCCTGACCATTCCCGGCGAGGGGACCCAGACCCGCTCCTTCTGCTACGTCGACGATATGGTGGAGGGGCTAGTCGCCCTGATGGAGTCGCCGGACGGGTTCACGGGGCCGGTCAACCTGGGCAACCCCGCCGAGCTGCAGGTCGGGGAGCTGGCCAGGGTGGTCCTTTCGCAGATCGGCTCGGCCTCCGAGATCACCTGTGCGCCCCTGCCCGAGGACGATCCCCGCCAGCGCCGGCCCGACATCTCCCTGGCCAGGGAGGCGCTGGACTGGAGCCCGCAGATTCCTCTTCAGAAGGGGTTGCGCAAGACCATCGACTATTTCCAGGAGATCGTACATGAGCTGCGCAAGAACGACCGGCGGAAGCAGGTCCGGGAGAAGGGAAGTGACTTTCCGAAAGTCGTGGGCGAGCCCTAGGGGCCTGGCCCTTGCGGGCCTTGCCGCCCTGCTGGCGGGGCTCTGGCTGGCCGTTCCCGCGGCCCTGGCAGGGGAGGGCCCGGACGGGGAGCTCCGTTCAACCCTGGCCGACCAGACCGGGGTGGCGGTCACCATCTACAACGACGGCCTGGCCCTGGTCAAGGACCGCAGGCGGGTCTCCCTGGAGAAGGGGGAGAGCCGCCTGGCCCTGCGCGAGGTGAGCGCCCGCATGCGCCCGGAGACCGCCCTGCTTCGCAGCCTCGATCACCCCGGGGCGTTCGGGGTCGTCGAGCAGAATTTCGACTTCGACCTGCTCTCCCCCCAGAAACTGCTGGAGAAGTACGTCGGCCGGCCGGTCCAGGTGGTGAGAACCCACCCCCAGACCGGCGAGGAGACCCTGGAGGACGCTCTCGTGCTTGCCGCCAGCGGCGGCGTGGTGCTGCGCGTAGGCGAGCGCATCGAGACGGGCTTCCCCGGGCGCCTGGTTTACCCCGACGTCCCCTCCAACCTGCGCGACCGGCCCACTCTCGTCACCCTGCTGCACAGCGGGGCGGGGGGTGTGCAGGAGTTGGAATTGAGCTACCTCACCGGGGGGCTTTCCTGGCGCGCCGACTACGTGGCTGAGCTGGGGAGCGACGACGGGAGCCTCGACCTTTCGGGATGGGTGACTGTGACCAACCAGAGCGGCACCGCCTATCCCGACGCCAGGCTTCAGCTGGTTGCCGGCGACGTGCATCGGGTGCGGTCGGAACTGCGCCTGGTCAGGGACCGGGCCCTGCCCGAAATGGCCATGGCCAAGGCCGCGCCGCAGATGGCCGAGGAGGCCCTTTTCGAGTACCATCTCTACACCCTGGAGCGGCCCACCACGGTCGGCGACAACCAGACCAAGCAGGTGGCCCTGCTCGGCGCCTCGGGGGTGCCGGTGACCAAGGAGTACCTGCTGCGGGGGCGCGACTACTACTACCGCGGCAGCCACGGCGACCTCGGGCAGAAGCTCAAGGTGGGGGTGTTCATCGAGTTCGCCAACGAGGAGGAGGCCGGCCTGGGCCTGCCCCTGCCCAAGGGCATCGTGCGGGTCTACAAGCGGGACCGCTCGGGCGGCGCGCAGTTCGTGGGCGAGGACCGCATCGACCACACCCCCAGGAACGAGGAAGTGCGCCTCAAGCTCGGAGACGCCTTCGACGTCACGGCGGACAAGAAACAGACCGACTTCAAGAAACTCTCCGGCGTCGGCCCCTACAACTACCACTTCGAGAGCGCCTACCGCATCGAGCTGAAGAACGCCAAGGACGAGGCGGTAACGGTCAGGGTGCTGGAGCCGGTGCCGGGGGACTGGGAGGTCGTGGCGGAGAGCCATCCCCACAGCAAGGAGGCCGCCGGGACCGCGGCCTGGGAGATCCCGGTTCCCGCCGGGGGGCGGACGGTCCTGGAATATCGCGTACGGGTTCGGTTCTGAGGGCGGAATCGGGATCTGTAGGGTCGGGGCGGGAGAAGGGGCAGGCCAATGACGCGCGCAATCACCCGGACAGGACCCGCGGGTTCAGGTCTGTTCAGGGCATGCGACTGATGAGTTCCCTGGACGCCTCGGCCACCGCCTGCTTGAAGGAGACCGGTTTTTCCCAGATCGTGTCGTAGGCGTAGTGGGTCTCCTGCATCCCCTCCCAGACGATGCTGCCGTCCCAACTGTCCCAGATGGAGAGAAAGAGGCGGACATTGCTCACCTTGGTCTGGATGATCCGGAGGCCAAAAAGGCTGAGCCTTCCCTTCGACTTCTGGTTGAACTCGGCCAGTTTGATCTGTGCCAGGTAGCGAACCCCGGTTGCCTCCCCCACCTTTTGCAGAGCTTCCCGTTCGAAAACGCCCGTATACCTGTAATCCATCAGCATCTTCTTGTAGGTCTCCGCGAGGCCGTTGCGGTTTGTGTGCCCGAGGGTTTCCGAGAGGGGGACGAGGGGGATCTGGGGCCGCTCCTTGGTCATCTTGGCGGCGAGGATCATCGCCAAGGCCTGTCGGTCCACCTCTTTTCCCTCCACCGTGGAGGGGGTGATGAAGCCGAGCCCATGGGTTCGAAGGTCCCCCTTCTGCAGGGAAACGTTGTGGCTGCGCCCGGAGGGGGCGATCTGGCGGGTTATCTGGCAGGCGCTCAGCCCGATGGCCAGCAGCAGCGCAAGGCAGAACGCCAGCCGGTGGAAGGCGGATTTGTTTGCGGGTGGGGGCCCTTGCATCTTTTCGGGCGGGGCTGATCCGTTCATCCTGCTCCCTGTCGGAACCGTTGGGTTGATTTTACCTGGTCCCTTTGAGTAATTATACACCTCTTTGGTCAGCTTGCCGGGGCCTCGGCGGGGAGGCGATTCGGAAGAGTTCCCGGGCCAGGCAGGGGAAGGCCTAAATAGGGGCTTTTCAGGGAAGGATTTTTTTATTTTCCGAACAAAAAGAGCACCCGCCTGAAGGCTGGGTGCTCTTTCTCTTTTGGGGGCTTTTCCGGCAGCGGCGCCGGGCCTCTCAGGAGCGCGCCTGGGGGAGCAGTTCCTCGAGGAGGGCGAAGAGTTCGTCGAGGTCGGCGGCGGTCATGTCGGCCATGTGGGGGATGCGGAAGGTGGTGTTCTTGATCTTGCCGTAGCCGTTGTCGATGGCGTAGCCCCGATCGCCGGCCAGCGCCTTGAGGCGGGCCAGGTCGGTTCGGCCGTCGTTGCGCCCCGCGGTCAGGGTCAGGGAGCGGCAGCCCTCGGCGGCGAAGAGGGAGAAGCCCTGGCCCTCCACCCAGCGGCGGGTCCTTTCGGCCATCTGGCGGTGGCGGGCGGAGCGGTTCTCCAGGCCCTCGGCGAACATCTTGTCGAGCTGGTGGGCCAGGGCGTAGATCAGGCTGATGCAGGGGGTGCTCGGGGTGTTGTCCTTGAGGTCGTTCTTGGCGAACTCCTCGAAGTCGAAGTAGTAGCCGCGGTTCGGGGTGGTCGCGGCCTTTGCCAGGGCCCGCTGCGAGACGGCGAAGACCGCCAGCCCCGGCGGCAGGCCGAAGGCTTTCTGAACCCCGGCGAGGCAGACGTCGGTGCCGAGGGCGGCCAGGTCGATCGGGACCGCGCTCATCGAGGAGACGGTGTCGACGATGAAGGAGACCTCCGGGTAGCGCTTCATCACCTCGGCGATCTCCGCCAGGGGGGAGAGGACCCCGGTGGAGGTTTCGTTGTGAACCAGGGTCATGGCGTCGTACTTGCCCGTGGCCAGGGCATTCTCCACCATCTCGGGGGTGACCGGCTCTCCCCAGTCGGCGGCGAAGAGGTCGGCCTGAAGGCCGCAGCGCAGGGTGACGTCGTGCCACTTGGCGCTGAAGGCGCCGTTGGCGAAGTTGGCGCAGCGCTTCTGGACCAGGTTGCGCACCGCCCCCTCCATGACCCCGAAGGCGCTGGAGGTGGAGAGGAAGACCGGCTCTTCGGTGTGAAGCAGCCTCTTCAGGCCGGCGGTGACCCGGGCGTGGAGTTCGGCGTATTCGGGCATGCGGTGGCCGACCATGGGGGCGGTCATGGCCTGCATGACGTCGGGGGCCACCTCGACCGGCCCGGGGATATAGAGTTTCTTTGCCATGCCTGTTTCGCTCCTTCTCGATGCGGATGTTGAGTGTGCCGTAGGGCTCTTCGCCGGTGCGCCGGGCGGCCGGGGGGGCCCCGCAACGCATCCTAGCGCAAAAATCCCCGCCGGTCAAAATGAGATGCGCACCCCGGCTTTGCCCGGGCAGAAAGGGGCTTTGGGCGACGCGGAGAAATTTTTTCCCGACTAACCCTTGACATTCTCGGTCGGCTGATTATATTTAGCCCCGTTGTTAGCACTCGACTTCATGGAGTGCTAACAGCCTCCGGGGGGGACCGGAGCCCGCCGTGCGGGCCGGACCCGCCCCTTTCGGGCGTTTAATACCATGGGGGGAGACGCCCCCCACATTCCGTTTCGTAAGAAAGGAGAGGAAAACATGAACATCAGACCGCTTCACGACCGCATTATCGTCGAGAGGATCGAGGAAGAAACCAAGACCGCGGGGGGCCTGATCATCCCCGACACCGCCAAGGAAAAGCCCCAGATGGGCAACGTGGTGGCCGTCGGCAAGGGGAAGGTTACCGAGGACGGCAAGCTCCTGGCCCTGGACGTCAAGGTCGGCGACAAGGTGCTCTTCGGCAAGTACGCCGGCACCGAGATCAAGGTCGAGGGCAGCGAGTACCTCATGATGCGCGAGGACGACATCCTCGGCGTCGTGGAAAACTAATCGTCAACTTTTCGTAGGGAGGATATAAGAATATGGCAGCAAAAGAGATCAAGTTCGGCCAGGAGGCCCGCAGCAGCATCCTCGCCGGGGTCAACGTTCTCGCCGAGGCCGTCAAGGCGACCCTCGGCCCCAAGGGCCGCAACGTCGTCATCGAGAAGTCCTTCGGCGCTCCCCTGATCACCAAGGACGGCGTCACCGTCGCCAAGGAGATCGAGCTCGAGGACAAGTTTGAGAATATGGGCGCCCAGCTCGTCAAGGAAGTCGCCTCCAAGACCTCCGACGTCGCCGGCGACGGCACCACCACCGCCACCGTCCTGGCCCAGGCGATCTACCGCGAAGGCGTCAAACTGGTCACCGCCGGCCACAACCCGATGGAGATCAAGCGGGGCATCGACAAGGCCGTCGAGGCCGCCGTCGGCTCCCTGCAGGGCCTTTCCAAACCGGTCAAGGACCACAAGGAGATCGCCCAGGTCGGCACCATCTCCGCCAACTCGGACGAGACGATCGGCAACATCCTCGCCGAGGCGATGGAGAAGGTCGGCAAGGAAGGCGTGATCACCGTCGAGGAAGCCAAGGCGATGGAGACCTCCCTCGAGACCGTCGAAGGGATGCAGTTCGACCGCGGCTACCTCTCCCCCTACTTCGTCACCGACCCCGACCGCATGGAGTGCGTGATCGAGGACGCCCTGATCCTCATCTACGACAAGAAGATCAGCAACATGAAGGACCTGCTCGGCGTGCTCGAGCCTGTGGCCAAGCAGGGCCGTCCCCTTCTGATCATCGCCGAGGACGTCGAGGGCGAGGCCCTGGCCACTCTCGTGGTCAACAAGCTGCGCGGCACCCTCAACATCGCCGCCGTCAAGGCCCCCGGCTTCGGTGACCGCCGCAAGTCGATGCTCGAAGACATCGCCATCCTCACCGGCGGCACCGTCATCTCCGAGGACATGGGCTTCAAGCTCGAGAACGCCTCCCTCGACATGCTCGGCACCGCCAAGCGCATCGTCATCGACAAGGACAACACCACCATCATCGACGGCGCCGGAAGCGAAGGCGACATCGCGGCCCGGGTCAAGACCATCCGCGCCCAGATCGAGGAGACCAGCTCCGACTACGACCGCGAGAAGCTCCAGGAGCGCCTCGCCAAGCTCGTCGGCGGCGTCGCCGTGGTCAAGGTCGGCGCGGCCACCGAGACCGAGATGAAGGAGAAGAAAGCTCGCGTCGAGGACGCCCTGCACGCCACCCGCGCGGCCGTCGAGGAGGGCATCGTCCCCGGCGGCGGCGTCGCCCTGATCCGCTGCATCGCTTCCCTGGATGCCGTCAAGGTGGAGGGCGAGCAGGAGTTCGGCGTCAAGATCGTCCGTCGCGCCCTCGAGGAGCCCCTGCGCCAGATCGCCGCAAACGCCGGGCTCGAGGGTTCCATTGTGGTGGACAAGGTCATCAACGAAAAAGGCTCCTTTGGCCTCAACGCCGCCAACGACGAGTACTGCGACATGATCGAGGCCGGGATCATCGATCCCACCAAGGTCACCCGCAGCGCCCTGCAGAACGCCGCCTCCGTGGCCGGCCTGATGCTCACCACCGAGGCTGCCGTGGCCGATTCGCCCAAGGGCGAAGAGTCCATGCCCGCCATGCCCGGCGGCATGGGCGGCATGGGCGGCATGGGCGGCATGGGCGGCATGATGTAAGTGCCTGCCAGGCTTTCCTGTATTGCTAGAAAAAGAGCCCCCCGGATCGTCCGGGGGGCTTTTTCGTTTCCTGTCGCGGCCCGCTCCCGGTGCTAGGGATGTGGTACTATTGGAAAACTTCTGGACACGGGTCGGTTGGGTTTTCACAGGGGGGATTATGTATCTTTTGCAATGGCGAACGGTCCTGCTGCTGACGCTGGGGGTCTTTGCCCTTCTTTCCGGGCCGGAGCGGCCCGCTTTCGGCGCCGTCCTCGATCCCGGGCTGCGGGCCGTTCTGGACGGCGCTGCCGCGGGCGAGAAGGTCCCGGTGATCGTCACCTTTGCCGGGCGGGCCGACCTCGAGGGGCTGAAGGGCCTCTCCAGGGGGGAGCGCCGCACCGGGGTGGTCAAAAGGCTTCGCGCCGGTGCGGAGCAGGTCCAGGGCCCCTGCCGGGCCTTTCTGCGCACCCGGGGCGTCGAGCGCCTCCAGCCGCTGTGGATCATCAACGGCCTGGCGGTATCGGCTCCGGCCGAGGTGATCCGCAGCCTGGCCGAGCGGCCCGAGGTGGCCGGGGTCGCTCTCGACGCGACTTTGCGGCGGCCCGCAACCCCTGCCCCCGCCGCCCACGGCGTTGAAGGGAACATCTCCATCGTGGGCGCCGAGCAGCTCTGGGCTCTGGGCTACACCGGCAACGGCGTGGTGGTGGCCGGCATGGATACCGGCGTCGATCCGGATCACCCCGATCTGGCCGAGAGGTGGCGGGGGGGGGACAACAGCTGGTTCAATCCCTTTGCCGCCGACTGCAGCCCCTCCGGGTTCGACTGCACCGCCTGCGAGGCGAGCGCCGATCGGCCCTGCGACGGCGACGGTAACGGCACCCAGACCATGGGCATCGTCCTGGGGGGAGACGCGGGCGGGGCGGCCATCGGGGTGGCGCCGGGGGCCCGCTGGATCGCGGTGAAAATCTTCGACGACTACAACCTGGCCTCGATCAGCGCCATCCACCGGGGGTTCCAGTGGCTGCTCGACCCCGACGGCGACCCCGACACCGACGACGCCCCGGACGTGGTCAACAACTCCTGGGGTTTCGAGGACTTTCCCGGGGTCTGCTTCGACGACTTCGACGAGGACCTCCGGGCCCTGCGCAGCGCCGGCATCCTCCAGGTCTTCGCCGCGGGCAACATGGGGCCGGACCCGGAGACCAGCATCAGCCCGGCCAACGATCCGAACGTACTCTCCGTGGGATCGGTCGGCAACGACCTGGAGGTCACATTTTCGAGCAGCCGCGGGCCCTCTGCCTGCGACGGCGCCGTTTTCCCCGACCTGGTGGCGCCCGGGGAATTCGTCAAGACCGCCGACATCACCCTGGGCGGCCTTTTCACCGATTCCTACGTCTTCGTGGACGGCACGTCCTTCGCGGCGCCCCACGTGGCGGGGGTGGCGGCCCTTCTGCTGGAGGCCTTTCCCGAGACCCCGGTGGCGCTGCTGGAGACGGTGCTTCGCCAGGGGGCGTCCGACCTGGGGGTCCAGGGCCCTGACAACGACGCCGGTTTCGGCCTGGTCAACGCTCCGGCGTCACTGGATGCCCTGCAGGCGGAACTCGGCAACCGGCCCCCCGACCCGGTCGTCCTGCTGGATCCGCCCGACGGGGCGCTCGGGCTCGATACCACGGTGACCTTCCGCTGGAATCTGCCCAGCGACCCCGACGGGGACGCGCTGACCACCACTCTGCTCATCTCGAAGTTTTCCGATTTCAGCGACAGCGAGTCTCTCGTCGTCGCGGCCTTCGCCCCGATCGCCGGGGGTGCGCTCCTGGCCGGCGCAGGCGGCCTGCTCCTCTGGGTGGTTCCGTGCCGCGGGAGAAGGCGCGGAAGGACGGCGCTGCTGGTCCTGGTGGCCGGAGCGGCCCTCTTTTTGTTGTCCTGCGGCGGGGGGGGCGGTTCCTCCGAGCCGGTCGGCAAGGCGACCGTTTCCGGCCTCGATCCGGCGACGACCTATTTCTGGAAGGTCACGGTCGACGACGGTCGGGAGGGGGTCGCCGAGAGCGAGGTGCGGAGTTTTTCAACCCGGTAGCGAGGCGGACGGAGAAGCCGGTTCCCTGCGGACAGTGTTCCGACCGCAGGGGGGGAGTCGTATCCCAACGAAGAGAGGCCCCTGCCGTCGGCAGGGGCCTCTCTTTGTTCAGGGCGGAGAACGGTTGCTGCGGCTCAGGCGATGAGAAGTTCCCCGGCCTGGCCGCGCTCGGCGGGTTTGACGGTCAGCCGGCTCGAAGCGTCGGCCTGCTGGACGAGGATTCCCACCTCGGGCCGGTCCTGGCCCTTGCCGTAGGAGGCGACCAGGCTCCCGGCCAACTCCAGGGCGGCGGTGTCCGGGGTGCCGCTGACCAGGCCGAGGGGACCGGAGACGTCGATGCAGCGCAAGAGCAGGTCTTCCGGGCGGGCCATGGCCTTGAGCGCTTAATTGTCCGCCTGGTTGCGGCCGAGGGTCAGCTTGGCCGTTTCCGAGAGACGGAACTGGCGGCCCAGCTTGAGCAGCTCCACGTCGGTTACCGTGGCTTCGGGCCGATGGTCGAAAAGGTCCCGCAGGCGGTTGGAGATCGACTTCTCCGTAAGCAGGCAGCCTCCTCCCGAAGAAGGGTAGTCGGTCAGCCCCCATTCCCGGGCAAGCTTCTCCTGGGGCTTGCGGGAGCGGCCCTGGATGTCGAGCAGGCGCTCCCGGTCCACGAGGCCTTCTTCCTCCATCGCGGTGATCGCCAGCAGGCGGGCGCTGAGGGGGCGCAGAATGCGATCGGGGTGGCCCGAGTAGTTGGCCACCGACCGCAGGGCGTTGAGGTTCTGGCTCATGGGGCGCTGGCCCAGCACCTCCCCGGAGAAGAGGAAGTCGAAGCCTTTGCCCGCCATGACCTCCCCGGCGAGGCGGAACATCATGGCGTGGCAGTCGATGCAGGGATTCATGTTTTTGCCGTAGCCGTAGCGGGGGTTTTTCACCATTTCCAGGTGGACCTCGCCGATGTCCTGAACGATCAGGGGGATTCCGATCTGGCGGGCGGCCTGCTCGGCCTTGGCCGAGCCGAAAAAGGGGGTGACAAAGGCGATGCCGGTGACCTCCACTCCCTGGCGGAGAAGGGTCATCGCCGCCAGGCTGCTGTCGAGGCCTCCGGAGAGAAGTCCCAGGGCTTTGCTCATGGTATGCTCCTGATAGTTGTTCCTTGTATTCTGGCCTTCAAAATTAACATGAAAAGCCGGTTTTTTTCAATATGCCCCGGCGCCCCGGAGAAGGGGCGGGGAGCCGAAAAAAAGCAGGCCCGCCGAGAGCGGGCCTGCCGATAACCTTGTTGGGCAACGCCCTTCGGATCACTTCGTGACGTGGCACTTGGTGCAGTTGCCTTTGGTTCCGAAGGCCCGTTCGCCGTTGTGGCAGACTCCGCACAGGCGGCCGGCGTAGAGTTCCTCCATGGTGATATTTATCGTTCCCTGCTTCATCTTCGGGAACATGTCCTTGTTGTGGCAGTCCTTGCAGATCGCCCCGGCGTCCTTGTGCTTCTGGCCGTCGAAGAGGACGGTGCCCATCGGGCTTTTGTTGAATTCGAGGACCTTGCCGGGGGGGGCGGCAAAGGCGACAGCGGCAATCAGAACTCCGCACAGCGTGACAAGGGGGAAAATTCTCCGCAGCATCGGTTCAGCCTCCTTAATTCATCGTGGTTATTGACAAGCGGACAGGTCTTTCATTATAACCGGCGCCCGGCAAATTTCAAACCTGACGGTCGGCGGGGTTTTCGTCGGGCAACGCCTCGACGAGCAGTTCGAGGATGTGCACGACCTTCTGGGACAGCACCGCATGGTTGACGGTGTCCTGCAGCTGCATGATGCACCCGGGGCAGTCGGTGGCCACCAGTTCGGCGCCGGACGCGGCAATGTTGGCCGCTTTTTTTGCGCCGATTTTCTTGCTTGTGTCGTAGTGGTAGACCGAGTAGGTTCCGCCGAGGCCGCAGCAGGTGCCGGCATCGGCCATCTCCACGAAATCGACCTGGGGAAGGGCTTGAAGGATGGCCCGCGGTTCCCGGGTGATGCCGCGGGTCCGCAGGTGGCAGGGGTCGTGATAGGTGACCTTTTTGTGTGAACTATGGCGCGGCAATGCGGCGAGTTTTTCGGGCAGCCCCTGCTCGGCCAGGAAGACGAAGATGTCCCTGGTCTTTTCCGCGAGTTCGGCGAACGGCCAACCCATCTCCCCGTAGATCTTGCCAAGCCCGGCGTTGCAGGAGGCGCAGGCGGTGACCACGAAGTCGACCTCGTGGCGGGAGAGGGCGGAGAGGTTCTGGTCGGCCAGCTTCTCGACGGTGCCTCCGGCTCCGGCGCTCACCGCGGGCAGGCCGCAGCAGGCCTGATCCTTGGGGATCACCACGGTGACGCCCATGAAGCGGAGGGCCTTCAGGAAGGCTTCGCCGATGGCCGGATACATGTAGTTGATGCCGCAGCCGGTGAAAAAGGCGACGGTCGGCTGCCCGGCGACCCCCGGAAGAACTTCCGGATAACGTTCGCGGAACGGCTTGGCCGCGATCGGGGGCAGGGTGCGATCCCCTTCGATGAAGGGGGCCGGGAAACGCAGCCGCAGGCCGCTGTCCTCCGGCAGCTTCTTGAACAGCAGGCTCGACAGCGCCCCCCCGGTCTTGGCCAGGACGTTCATCAGTCGGGGGCGGCCGAGGACCGCCGCCACCCCCTTGCCGAAGGAGGACAGGCCCCTTTGCTCGGCGATGCGCCGCCGGGCGGCGGCGACGATCTCGTCGGTCGGCACCTTGTTGGGGCACTGGGCGCCGCAGCTGCCGCAGAGCAGGCACTGGCTCAGGTCCTCGAGGACCTTGGCCTCGAGGCCGACGTCGCCCTTCAGGACCGAGTGGGCCAGGGCTACCTTGCCGCGGGCGACCCGGCCTTCCTGGCGCTCGGCGCCGAATACCGGGCAGTGGGCGCGGCAGGCGCCGCACTTGACGCACATCTCGATCTCTTCGCGATATTCTTCAAGCTTTTTCAACTTGGACATTTAAAATCCGTGATCGGTAATTCAGTGACGGGTGACGAGTCGTCAGGGTTCACTCGTCCAGAAAGATCTTGCCGGGGTTGAGAATGTTGTTGGGGTCGAGGGCCCGCTTCAGGGTCTTCATGTAGTCTGCGGCCTTGTCGCTGATCTCCAGGGGGATATAGGGCGCCTTGGCGATGCCGACCCCGTGCTCGCCGCTCATGGTGCCGCCAAGTTCGAGGGCGCCGCGGAAGACCTCTTCGATCGCCTTTTCGGCCTTGTCCATCTCCCCCGCCACCTTCTTGTCGATCATGATGTTGACGTGGATGTTGCCGTCGCCGGCATGGCCGAAATTGACGATCGGGATTTGATACCTGTCGGCGATGGCGTCGATGCGGCGGATCATCTCCGGGACCTTGCTGCGCGGGACGCAGATGTCCTCGTTGAACTTGTCGGGGTTGACCTTGCGCAGCGAGGCCGAGACCGAGCGGCGGATCTGCCACAGGGCCTCGCTCTCTTCCGGAGTGGTGGCGGTGCGCACTTCGACCACCCCGAGCGGCTGGATGATGTCGGTGATCCTGCCGACCTGCTTGTCGAGAAACTCCCGGTCGCCGTCGACCTCGATGATCAGCAGGGCCCGGGCCGCATCCGGCACGTCCAGGCCGGTGGCCTGGCGCACGCAGTCGATGGTGCGTCCGTCCATGAACTCGAGGGTGGCGGGGATGATCTTGCCGCGGATGATGGCCGAAACGGATTGGGCCGCGCCGTCGATCGAATCGAACAGGACCAGCATGGTCTTCTTCGCCTCGGGCAGGGGCAGCAGCTTGATGACGATCCGGGTGATGATGCCGAGGGTCCCCTCCGAGCCGCACAGCAGCTTGGTCAGGTCGTAGCCGACCACCCCTTTCATGGTCGGGCCGCCGGTGGTGATGATGTCGCCGGTCGGGGTCACCACCTCGAGGCCGATGATGTAGTCCTTGGTCACCCCGTACTTGACGCAGCGGGGGCCGCCCGCGCACTCGGCCACGTTGCCGCCGAGGGTCGAGAACTTGAGCGACGCCGGGTCGGGCGGGTAGAAGAGGCCCACCTTTTCCACAGCCTTCTGGAACTGTTCGGTCACGACGCCCGGTTCGACGGTGGCCACCAGGTTCTCCTCGTCGATCTCGATGATCTTTTCCATCCGCTCCGTCGACAGGACGATCCCCCCGCGCACCGGAAGGCTGCCGCCGGTAAATCCGCTGCCGGCTCCCCGGGGAAGAATCGGGACCATCTCGGCGTTGGCCATCTTCATGATCAGGCTGATCTCCTCGGCCGTGCCGGGATAGATGACCACGTCGGGCAGGAACTGCTGCTGGGTGGCGTCGTAGGAGTAGCAGATCCGGTCGGCCTTCTCGGTGGTGACGTGTTTCTTGCCGACAATGCCCTGCAGTATCTTGACGATGCGTGGTTCGAGCATGGAATGTCCTAGAGAAAAGGTTAAGGGTGAAAAAAAAGGTGCGAGGTTAAGGTCGGGGTAAAGGGGTTCTCCCCTGAGCCTCGGGTCTCGTGCCTAGCCTCTGCTTTTAATGACCGGCAGGACCGTCCCCCCGTCGGGGATGACGACGGTGCGCGGGTTCTCCGGCAGAGCCGCGGAGGCCATGCGCAGCGCCTCGTCGAGGTCGGCCGCCTTCTCCATGCCCATCCCCGTCGTTTCGACCTCGCCCAGTTCGCTGACCAGGATGACCCGGAAGGTCCGGGCCTTGCTCAGGGTGGCGTGGGCGGTCTGGCCGTTGATCTCGTAGCCTTTTCGGAGCGCCGCCTCGAAGGCGTCGAGGTCCCGGTGGCGGAACCAGTCGAAAAAGGTCCGGTTGCCGAAACCGTCGGGGCAGGCGGCCAGCAGGACGATCGTCCCTCCCGGGCGCAGGGCCTGCACCCCGTAGTGAAGGGCTTTGTGGGACTGGATGACGTTGATGTCCTTCGGGTGCCCGCCGCAGGAGACGACGGCCAGGTCCGCCGGCTCTTCCAGTTCGACCGCGTAGAGGCGGCTGGTCAGGTCGCAGCCGGCCTCGTGGGCCTTCTCCATGTCGCCGCAGAAGACCGCCAAAATCTCCTTTTCCGGCGAAAGGACGGTGTTCAGCAGGAAGTCGGGCTTCACCATCCGGGCCGCCTCGAGCAGGGCTTCGTGCACCGGGTTGCCCTCGATCACCCCGGTCGTCGCCAGGGGGTGCTTGCCGCCGATCTCCGGCGGGTGGAACACCGCGAAGTGGCTGGCCATGCAGGTCTGGCGGCTCGCAACGCCGGGGACAAGGCCCTTGCGCCCGCCGCCATAGCCGGCGAAGTAGTGGAAGCCGACGGTGCCGGTGACGATCACCCGGTCGGCCTCGGCCACCCGGCGGTTGATCCACACCGGGATGCCCCCCGCGGTCTCGCCGAGCAGGACGAGTTCCGCCGGGTTGTCGCACTCGTGGTCGAAGACGGCGATCCGCCCGAAGAGGGGGCCGAGGATCTTGCGGTGCTCGGCCTCGGTCTGCTTGCGGTGGATCCCGAGGGCGATGACGATCTCGATGTCGGCGTCGGCAATCCCGGCCCCGTTCAGGCGCTCCACGACGATCGGCAGGTAATGCTCGCTGCCGGTGTAGCGGGTGATGTCCGAGGTGACGATGACGACCTTCTCCCCCGGGCGGACGATCTTTTCCAGGGGCGGGGCGTCGATCGGCGCATCGAGGTCTGTGGCGGTCAGCCCCTCCGGGTTCGCGGCGGCCGCGGGGACGGCGGCGCTCAGAACCCGCGCCCCGGGCAGCCGGCAGGCGAAAGTCTCGGTTCCGTATCGAAGGGTCGTCTGGTCCACCGTGGCCTCCCCGTGAGCCTTTTATGATAAGGGTTTTGCCCCCAAACCGCAACCTCAGGATGGGCGCCGCAGGATACCATCGGGCCCCCTCCCTGTCCACGGGGAAAAAGGGGCCGGCGCCGTTGACACCCCCGCCGCGAGGACCTAGAATACGGCACCGATCTCCCCGAAAGGAAAGGGCCGGACTTCATGAAGCACAAGACCGTCTTCAGCTGCCAGCAGTGCGGCCACCAGAGTCCCAAGTGGCTCGGGCGCTGTCCCGACTGCGCCCAGTGGAACACCCTGGTCGAGGAGGCCCTGCCTGCCGCCAAGACCAAGGGGCGTGCCCCGGGCCCGGCGGGCAGGCCGCAGCGCCTGCAGGAGGTGCAGGCCGCCGAGGAAGACCGCATCCGCTGCGGCATCGGCGAGTTCGACCGGGTCCTCGGCGGCGGGGTTGTTCCCGGCTCCCTGACCCTGATCGGCGGCGACCCCGGCATCGGTAAGTCGACCCTGCTGCTGCAGGGGGTCGACCGGCTGGCCGCCGCCGGGCTCGCCCTCTACGTCACCGGGGAGGAGTCGACCCGCCAGGTCAAGCTGCGCGGCGAGCGCCTCGGTGCGTGCGCCGAGAACCTCTACCTCCTCGCCGAAACCTCCCTCGAGGCGATCCTGGAGCGGGTGAAGGAACTCAATCCGGCCTTCCTGGTCATCGATTCGATCCAGACCGTTTTCACCGCCGCCCTCGAATCGGCTCCGGGGAGCGTCAGCCAGGTGCGCGAGTGCGCCGGGCGCCTCATGCAGCTCGCCAAGGGCGAGGGGGTCCCCACCTTCCTCGTCGGCCACGTCACCAAGGACGGCGCCATCGCCGGTCCGCGCATGCTCGAGCACATGGTCGACACCGTCCTCTACTTCGAGGGCGACCCCGGCCACCCCTACCGCATCCTGCGGGCTGTCAAGAACCGTTTCGGCTCCACCAACGAGATCGGCGTTTTCGAGATGCAGGAGAAGGGCCTGCGCGAGGTCTCCAACCCTTCCGAGCTCTTTCTCGCGGAGAGGCCCGAAGGGGCCGCCGGAAGCTCCGTCGTCTCCTCCCTGGAGGGGAGCCGCCCGATCCTCGTGGAGTTGCAGGCCCTGGTCAGCGGCTCCTCCTTCGGCACCCCCCGGCGCACCGCCATGGGCATCGACCACAACCGGGTCTCCCTTCTGGTGGCGGTGCTGGAGAAGAAGGTCGGCCTCTCCCTGCTCTCCCAGGACATCTTCGTCAACGTCGCCGGCGGGGTCCGGCTGGACGAGCCGGCGGTCGATCTCGGGGTCCTTGCGGCGTTGGCTTCGAGCCATCTGAACCGTCCCGTTCCGCCCCGCACCCTGCTCTTCGGCGAGGTCGGCCTGGCCGGCGAGGTGCGGGCCGTCTCCCGGCCCGAACTGCGGGTCAAAGAGGCCGCCCGGCTCGGTTTCGACCGTTGCCTGCTGCCCGCGGGCAACCTGAAGAGCATCGAGCCCCCCCCCGCCATGGAGCTGGTCGGGGTGCGCAGCGTCGAGCAGGCCCTGGACGGCCTGTTAGACTAGCGTCCCGTGCGGTTCGTTGTCTCTGTGGATTCTGAGGTGTTCTGGCCCCTGTGAAGGCGCCGCCGACGTCGGCCTGGCCACGCGCTGAGCCAAGGAGGCGCAACGCAGACAGGGGGCAAAAGGGCCAGGATGAATGAATGGAATTAGCCGCCTGGGGCACTAGCTTGCGCACGGGGCGGTTTCTGTTACACTTGCGCCGGGTCGCTTGCGGCCCCCGAAAGGAGAGACGGTGACAGACACCCGGAGTTTCGCCATTCGCAAAGCCTTTCTCATTCCCCTCGGCCTGCTCCTGCTGCTGTCCGTCTCCCTGTTCGCGGTCTGCCTCGTGCAGGGGGAGCCGACGGGCAAGGTGGTCATTCTCGGCGTGATCATCCTTCCGGTCGCCGTGCTGTTCGTCGAGAGCGCCTTTCGCCGGGCGGAGGTCAGCGATCGGGGGGTGACGGTCTTCAAGTTCCTGCGCCAGGGAGCCCTCTCCTTCGATGCGATGACCTCGGTCGACACGGTCCAGGTCCGCAAACGGGCCTTCCTGACCCTCTCGGCCGGCGAGGACTTCCTCATCCTGTCCAATGCCTATGCCGATTTCCCCGGGCTGGTCAACGCCCTGCTGGCCCGGGTGCCGCAGGAGACGGTCAGCGAAGAAACCCAAAAAATGGCGGCGGCCCCGCCGGTCAAGAGCACGGACATCGTCTCCTGCTGGCTGGCCGTCGCGCTGATGGGCCTGATCCTCTACATTCAGCTGGGCGGGAAGATTTGAGCCCTTCGGAACCTCCCATTGGGGTTGACTTGGAGGCCGATTTCATTTAATTTGGGCTAATTCTCAACAAGACATGGGAGTGCCCACATGGACAAGAAGAAAATTGAGGAATTTCGCGAAATCCTTCAGGAGCAGCTGGACAGTCTGCTGCGCGAGGCCGGCAAGACGGTTTCGGAAATGACCGACGAGAAGGCCAATTTCCCCGATCCCACCGACCGCGCCTCCCTGGAGTCGGACCGCAATTTCGAATTGCGCATCCGCGACCGGGAGCGCAAGCTCATCATGAAGATCCGCGAGGCTCTGGAGCGTGTCGAAGAGGGTGAATTCGGGATCTGTGAAAGCTGCGAGGAGGAGATCGGAGAGGCGCGTCTGCGGGCCCGGCCGGTCACCACCCTGTGCATCGACTGCAAGACCGAGCAGGAACGTCAAGAAAAAATCGGCTGAGCGTGTAGGGCGACGGGGAAGCCGCCGCTGCCGAGCGGAGGGGCCCATGAAGTGCGATCGCTACGAAGTTCTGCACCAGGTTGTCCGCATCGCCAGCTGTACCGCTTCTGACTATCCTCAAAGCATAGCTTCCATCCTTTGTTACCTGACCGAGGCCCTCGACCTCGAAGACGCCGTTTTTCACCTTCTGAGCGAGGACCGGCGGCATTTCTCCCGCACTTTTCCCCCGATCGACCCGGACCGCCGCCCCCCGGTTTCGCCCAAGCTGTCCGACTCCCCCGAGGGCCGGGCCCTGGCCGGCGGCCGTCCGGTGCAGGACGGGGCGCAGTGGTATTTTCCGGTGTGCTGCCCCCGGGCAGACTATGGCGTCCTCTCCCTGAGAGTCGCCCCGTCCTCTCCCGAGAACCTTTCCGAACTGATCCAGCCCGTGGCCGAGCAGTTGGCCTGTCTGGCCCAGCATGCCTTGCTCTCCCGCCGCGAGCAGAGGCGGGTCGGTCAGCTGACCCTCCTGTCGGAGCTCGGACGGAGCCTGAACCAGGCCCGTACGTTGAGGGGGCTGCCACAGGCGGTTCTGCGAACCGTGCTGCGGTACACTCAGGCGGCCTGCATCGTTATCCGCCCTCTCTCCAATGATGAGAGCCTTGGTCCCTCCCATGTCCGGGTTCGCCAGCCCTACCGCCACTGGCGCCAGCGATTCCTCGACCGGGACGCTGAGATCTCCCCCGCCGTCTTTGCCGGGGGGAGGGCCCGCTTCATGCGAGACCCGGCTCGGGAAAACGGTGTGGACGACCCCCTCCCGCCGTCGGTCGCATGCCTTCCCCTCATCTTTCAGGACCGGGTGCTCGGAACCCTGACCCTGTTCGGCGGCGCGCCTTCCGAGGAGGAGTTTTTTACCTTCGACTCCGACGAGAAGAGACTCCTGTCCGCCGTCGCATCCCAGGTCGCCAACGCCCTGGAGCGCATCACCGGGCGCGAACACCTGGGGACCATCTCCCGGGAGAGGGATCGCAAGCTGCGCGAGACAACCCTCCTGTACCGCATCTCCCGGGCCATGCACAGCACCTTGCGGCTCAACGAACTCATCCACCTCATCCTCTCCGCGGCAACCGTCCCCGAAGGGGGGGGGTTCGAGCGGGCCATGCTCTTCGTGGCCAACGAGCGCAGCGGAACCCTGCAGGGGATGGTGGGGGTTTCCCGGGAAGGGGCTGCCCTGGTGCTGGCCCGACAGGACGGGGAGCTGCGCTGGGAGAGGCCTGTAATCAGTCGGGAGGCCCTGGAGACCCAGCGCGGCACGCCCCTGTGCCTTCAGGTCAAGAAGCAGCGGCTGCCCCTCGAGGCCGAGGACAACGCCCTGGCCCGCGCCGCCCTGGAGGGACAGGTGGTGACCGTGCATCGACCGGAGAGCGAGCCGCCCACCGGCGCGGCCCTGGCCGAGGCCCTGGGCCTTTCTCCCTATGCCTGCGCTCCTCTGCTGGGTCGGGACCGTCCGCTGGGGGTGTTGGTGGTGGACAATCCCGACTCCCGGGAGGAGATCAGCCCGGACCGGGTGCGCTTTTTGGAGCTGTTCGCCAACCAGGCCGGGGGAGCCATGGAGAACTCCATGCTCCTGCACCAGCTCGAGAGCGCTCACAATGATTTGCGCGAGACCCAGGAGCGCATGCTGCACGGGGAAAAGATGGCGGTGCTCGGCGAGATGGCCGCCTCGGTGGCCCACGAGTTGAGAAATCCCCTCGTCCCCATCGGCGGGTTCGCCCGGCGCCTGGTCCGCACCGTGGCCGAAGGGAGCGAGGAACACCAGTACGCCTCCATCGTCGCCCGTGAAACCGAGCGCATGGAGGAGATGCTCGCCAACATCCTGGCCTTCTCCAAGCGGCAGATGCTCTGCTTTACCGACTGTCATCTCGCAGAGGTCCTCGACGAGGCCCTGACCCTCGAGGCCGACGCCCTGAACCGCTCCGAGATCGACCTGGTCAGGGAGGTGGCCTCCGACCTGCCCGTTATCCAGGGAGACGGTCAGAAGCTGCGCCAGGTCATGGTCAACCTCATCGCCAACGCCCGGCAGGCCATGGTCGGAGGCGGCAGCCTGACCCTGCGGGTCTACCGCGCCACTCTGCGCGGCCGCTCGGCGGTGACCGTGGAGGTGGAGGACACCGGCGGCGGCATACCGATGGAGAGCCTGCGCAATATCTTCAACCCCTTCTTCACCACCAAGGAAGAGGGCACGGGCCTGGGCCTCTCCATATCCCACCGGATCATCGAGCACCACCAAGGCGAGATCGAGGTGGTCAACCGGGAACTGGGAGCGGTCTTCATTCTGCGTCTGCCGGTGCGCATCCCCCGGGCACCTTACCGTTGACAAAACGCAGGGCTTTGGTTAAGGTAGCGCAGTTTTCGGGGCTGTAGCTCAGCTGGGAGAGCGACGCGTTCGCAACGCGTAGGTCGTGAGTTCGATCCTCATCAGCTCCACCAATAAATAACAGGGGGTTAGCCTTTTTTTGGCTAACCCCTTGTTTTTTCCTTCAGGGGGCGTGCTGGGGGAGTTTTTCGGGAAGGGGCTATGGAGCCCTCGCTCGCCAAGGGGATCGACAAAACGATGGTCTTGCCCCGTTCTCCGGAAAGGCCTTTTCCCGGATGTCGGTACGCTGACCTGCCCCCCCCTCCCCACCCACGAAAAAGGGCCCGCCAGTCACGGCGAGCCCTTTGTTCGTTTCTGCCTGCTTTCGGCGAGGCGTCAACGTCCTCCGGTGAGGGCGCTGCTTTCCGGGGTGCACAGGATGGTGGCGATCTGCTGGGCCGCTTCGAGCTGGGGAGGGGTCATCTGCCCCTTCATCCTGGCGAGGTTGTCCCGGGCGTCGGTCGCGTTCTGGGCGGCGGCGAGAACGGTCCAGGCGTAGCCCTTGATGGAGTCCTTGGAGGTTCCCTTGCCTTCGAACAGCATGGCGCCGAAGCGGCACTGGGCCTCGGGGTGGTCCTGTCTTGCCGCGCGGAAGAGCCATTTTGCGGCCTGGGCGTAGCTCTCCACCACGCCGTCGCCCCGGCTGTACAAAAGCCCCAGCCTGTACTGGGCCTCGCTGTGGCCGCTGTTGGCGGCCTTTTCGTACCATCTGGCGGCCTCGGTGGGGTCGCGGAGCAGCACCTTGCCCTCGTAATAGGCTTGGCCCAGCTGGAATTGTGCGTCAGGGTCCCCGGCGGAGGCTCGCTGTTCGATCTTTTCCAGTCCCAGTCCATCCCGGGAGAGGGCGCGGATGCTCCGAGTTTGCAGGACCAGCTGGCCGAAGGGGCTGGAGAAGACGAAGGACTGGGTGCAGAGGGTGTCGAATTCTGCGCTTGTTTGGTCTCTCATGATGATCCGTCCGTGGGCCCGTCCGCTGCAGGGCGACTCGAAACAGGAATCGTCGAAGCGGCTGAACTCGATGGCCTGGACCTCGCCGATCAGCACCCCCCCCGCCGCGGTGAAGGTCTTGTTGACCCGGCCCGCAAAGAACCCGTCGTTGTTTTCGATCTCCACCTGCAGTTCGGAGCCGTCCTGGCGCTGGACCTTCCAGGGGTCCGCTGCGGCCGGGCCGGCCAGCAGGGCGAGGACGCCCGCAATCAGTAGCAAATGTGCCTTCATCGATCTCCCTCGTCCGTCTTTGGAGCTGCCTGCATGCAACCACGGCCTGTCGCAGGTGGCGACAATCTCTCCATCGAAAGTATTGCTAAATGTTAACATCGGACATCGCTTCCTGCAACTCCGGGCGGTTTCGGGACTGCAGGGGGGGCGGCCCGGGAGGGGGCCTTGCAAAGCGCCCCGATTCTGGTTAGCTTGAAACAGGCAGGGGTATTTTGTCACCGCAAAGGGGGTGCCTCAATGATGATTCATGCTGTGCTGAAGGACGGCACGACGGTGAAGCTCTATCCGCGGGTTTTGGATCACTATCTGGAGTCGCGGCGGGTTCTCTTCTTCCAGCGCTCCGGCGGATGGGTCGTGGTGGGGCGGGACACGATCCGGGGGGAACCGGGGCAGTCCTTCCAGGGGCGCGAGCGGCGCCAGCACCGGGCGGTCTCGCTGCACTGACGGTGCCGCCGCGACCTCGCTGAAGTCTTACGGGGACCTCCCTCCCGCAACCGTGCGCCCTCTCTTTGCGTCAGGGGGGGGAGGCGTTCGCTTCGTGGCTTTCCCTGTGCCCCCGTTTCCACCCTTCGTTTGATGGCCGGCGGCGCGCTTTCGACCGAAGGCCGCCGGTTCGCTCCTTCTCCCTCCCAGCCCCCGTCCCGGGGGCAAAATAGGTTGAATCAAAAACCGAAATCGTGTAATTTGAAATTTGTTTGTTGTCCTGGTGTCGATCCGCTTTTCTTGGGCTGATGCGGCCCCTTTTGGCGGTAATGAAACCGGCCCGCGTTGCGGGTCCTGGAAAGAGAGGCGGTCATGGCGGAGCGCAGGGTTGCTCTTGTGACGGGGGGCAGCAAGGGGATCGGCGCGGCCATCGCCCTACAACTGGCCCGCGACGGGTTCGACATCTGGCTCAACTACCGGTCCGACCATGACGGCGCCTTAGGGGTCGTCGCCGGGGTAGAGGCTGCGGGCGGGGCGTGCCGACTCCTTCCCTTCGACGTCGCCGACCCTCAGGCGGCGAAAGACTCCCTCGATCCCCTTCTCGAGGAGGCGACCCCCTACGCCCTGGTGAACAACGCCGGTTTCGCCAGAGACGCCCTGATGATCTGGATGAAGCAGGAGGAGTGGCGGGACGTCCTCTCCGTCCACCTGGACGGTTTTTTTCACGTGACCAAGCCCGTTCTCAACCAGATGCTGAAGAAGAAGACGGGGCGCATCGTCAACATCGTCTCCACCTCGGGCGAGAGCGGCATGCCGGGGCAGGTCAACTACTCGGCCGCCAAGGCGGGCCTGATCGGCGCTACCCGGGCCCTGGCCGCGGAGGTCGCCAAGCGCAACGTGCTGGTCAATGCCGTCTCCCCCGGCTTCATCGAGACCGAGATGCTCGACGAGCTGCCCCGGGAGCGAATCCTGCCCATGATCCCCCAGGGGCGGGTGGGGCGGCCCGAGGAGGTCGCCTCGGTGGTCGGTTTTCTCTGTTCGGCGGGCGCCGGGTACATGACCGGCCAGGTCCTTTCGGTCAACGGCGGAGCATTTATGGGCTGACGCCCCCCTCCCGTCCCAACTCTTCCCTCAGAGTCTGTCCGACGGTTTTCCCCAAGCGATTGTCGAAGGTTTTCATGTACAGAGTCGCCATCACCGGTATCGGAATCATCTCCTGCCTGGGCTGCGACCTTCAGACGGTCGGCGAGGCCCTGCGCCTTGGCCGGTCGGGGATCGTGGTGGACAAGGAGCGCCTGCGGCGCGGTTTTCGCAGCCCCCTGACCGGAGCGATCACCGGCTTCGATCCCGCGGCGGTGCTCGCCCGCAAGCAGCGCAAGACGATGCCCGAATTCGCCGTGCAGGCTTACGCCGCCTCTCGCGACGCCCTGGAGATGTCGGGGCTGGCCCCGGAGCAGATCGAGAGCGACCGCACCGGCCTGATCTTCGGCTGCGACTCCAGCTGCATCGCCGCCGTGGAGCAGGTGGCCCTGCTGGAGGAGCGGGGGGAAACCCGGTCGATCGGCAGCGGCATGGTCTTTCGCTCCATGACCTCGGTCGTCACCATGAACTTGAACACCCTGCTGCGCACCCGCGGAGCCTGCTGGTCGATCAGCTCCGCCTGCTCCAGCGGCGGCCACGCCGTCGGCCAGGCCGCCGACCTCATCGCCCTGGGCCGTCAGGACCGGGTCGTCTGCGGCGGCGCCCAGGAGATCAACTGGGAGTCGATGTGCTCCTTCGACGGCCTGGGGGCCTTCTCCGCCCGGGTCGACGATCCCGCGGCGGCCTGCCGCCCCTTCGACGCCGGCCGCGACGGCCTGGTGCCGAGCGGCGGGGCCGCGGCCCTGGTGCTGGAGCGCTACGACCTGGCACGGGAGCGGGGAGCGGAGATCCTCGGCGAGGTCTCCGGCTACGCCTTTTCCTCCGACGGGGAGAGCATTTCGGTGCCCAACCGGGACGGGTTGCGGCGGGCCATGGGGCAGGCCATCGGGGCCGCGGGACTCGCCCCGGCCGACATCGACTACGTCTGCGCCCACGCCACCTCGACGCCGGCCGGAGATGCCGCAGAGGCGGACAACATCGCCGCCGCCTTCGGAGACCGGACCCCTCCGGTCTCCTCCCTCAAGTCGATGACCGGCCACGAGCTCTGGATGTCCGGTGCCTCGCAGGCGGTCTACACGACGATCATGGCCCGCCAGGGCTTCATCGCCCCCAATCTCAACTTCCGGGAACCCGACGCCCACTCGGCCCGGCTCGACATCGTGACCGAAACTCTCGACCGTTCGCCCCGGCGGGTGCTGTGCAATTCCGCCGGGTTCGGGGGGACCAACTCCTGCCTGGTGCTGAGGTTCGACCGGTGAAGTTCGACTGCGTGATCATCGGCGCAGGCGCCGCCGGGATGAGCGCCGCCCTGATCCTGGCCCGCGCCGGCCAGAAGGTCGCCCTGGTGGAGAAGGCTGCCCGCACCGCTCCCGTGCTGCGCGGCTTCCGGCGCCAGGGGGTGCAGTTCGACACCGGGTTCCACTACACCGGGGGGCTGGGCGAGGGCGAACCCCTCGATCTCTTTTTCCGCCACCTGGGGCTGGCGGGGCGCCTCGAGAAGAAGGCCTACGACCCCGACGGGTTCGACGTGATCCGGGATGCAGGGCGGGGGGGGGATTCGCCTTCCCCTACGGCTTCGAGCGGTTGCGGGCGCGGCTCGCCGAGGCCTTTCCGGCGGCGCGCGGCGCTATCGACCGCTATCTCGCCGAGATCGAGGCCGTCTGCGAGCGCTCCCCCTATCTGAGCCTGAAGGGCGGGGTCGATCGGAGCCGGGACCGGGGCGGCATCTACGGCCCGAGCCTGCGCCAGGTTCTCGACGGGCTGACGGGCGACGCCCGGTTGAAGGAACTCCTCTGCCACCACGCGATCCTTTACGGCGTGGCGCCCGAGGAGATCCCCTTTGCCCGCCATGCCTGCGTGGTCGGCCCCTTCTACCGCTCGGTCTACGGCCTGAAGGGGGGAGGCCTCAGCCTCGTCGCGGCCTACGACGCCGCCCTCGCCGAGGCCGGGGTAAAGGTCTTCTGCGGCCGCGGCGCCCGCGCCATCGAGGCCGGCAGCGCCGGCGGCCTGCGGGGGGTGCGCCTGGAGGACGGGGAGGTTCTGGAGACCCGCTGCTGCATCGCTACCGTCCACCCGCGGAACTTTCTCGAGATGGCCCCCGAGGGGCTCTACCGGCCGGCCCTGCGCCGGCGCCTGGAGGACCTCGGCGAGTCGCAGGGCGCCTATCTCTTCTATGCCCGCTGCAACGGCCCTCTGCCTCAGCTGGAGGGGCGTAACCTGTACCTCGTCCCGGGCCCGCCCGTGGCCGGGCAGGGGACTGACCTCCTCTACCTCGCGGCGGCCGCCGAGGGGAACGGCCTGGTGGCGGTGTGCCCCGCTCCCCCCGAGTGGACCGATCCCGCCACCGGACGGACCGAGGGGTACGCCCGCTTCAAGGAGGAGGCCGAAGCCCGGGTCCTGAGCCATATCGAGGCGGGGTGCCCGGAGCTGGCGGGGCGACTTCAGATGGTCGCCAGCGCCACCCCCCTGACCCTGCGCGACTATGCCCATACCCCCGCCGGGGGACTGTACGGCGTCAAGCACATGATCGGCCAGTACAACCCCCTGCCGGTGACCAAGGTGGAGGGACTCTACGTCGCCGGCCAGGCGGTCGTCGCTCCGGGGGTCCTGGGCGCGGTCCTGTCGGCTTTTTTGGCCTGCGGCACCATTCTCGGCCACGAACGGCTTGTGGAGGAGGTGCGGGGATGCGCCTGAGGCGGGTGGTGATCACCGGCCAGGGGGCGATCTCCCCTTTCGGCTGCGGCGTGGAACCCCTCATGGAGGGACTGCTGGCCGGGCGCAGCGCGGTGCGCGTCCTTCCCGAACTGGAGGGGGTCGGAGGCCTGCGCACCCGGGTCGGAGCCCGGGCCGCGGGGGTCGACCCGCGACGGATCGAGCGCCGTTTCCGCCGCTCCATGTCGCCGATGAGCGTCTTCGCGACCCTGGCCAGCGAGGAGGCCCTCGCCCAGGCCGGCCTGGGCGCCGAAGAGCGGGGCGACGGGCGGACCGGGGTGGCGATCGGGGCCACCGTCGGCAGCACCGTCACCAACGAGGCGTTTTTCGCCGACTACTTCCGCGACCGCAGCCTGGAGCGGATGAAGTCGACGATCTTTTTCCAGATCATGAATCACTCCTGCGCCGCCAACGTCGCCCAGGCCCTGGGGATCACCGGCCGCCTGCTCGCCCCCTCGGCGGCCTGCTCCACCGGCTGCCAGGCGGTCGGCTACGGCTACGAGATGATCGCCTTCGGCAGGCAGGAGCGGATGCTGTGCGGCGGGGCCGACGAGTTCCACCCCCTGACCGCGGCGACCTTCGACGTCTTCAACGCCGGTACCACCGGCTACAACGACCGCCCCGAGGGGACTCCGCGCCCCTTCGACCGGGACCGGGACGGTGTCGTCTGCGCCGAGGGCGGCGGGGTCCTGCTCCTCGAAGAGCTGGAGACGGCCCGGAGGCGGGGCGCCCCGATCCTCGCCGAGGTCGTCGGCTTCGCCACCGTGGCCGACCCTGAGAGCATCGCCAACCCCAACCGCCAGGCGATGGAGCGCTGCATGAGCCTCGCCCTGGAGGACGCCGGCCTGGAACCGGCCGAGGTGGACTATCTCAACGCCCATGCCACCGCCACCGTCCAGGGGGACGTGGCCGAGAGCGAGGCGATCGCCGCCCTCTTCGGCGAACGGGTCCCGGTGAGCAGTCTCAAGGGGCACATGGGGCACACCATGGCCGCCAGCGGCGCGTTGGAGCTGACCGCGACGGTGGAAATGCTTCGGCGGGGGGTGCTGGTGCCGACCCGCAACCTCGAGCGGATCGACCCGGCCTGCGCAGTGGTGAACCACCTGCAGGGCGGGCCGGTGGAGGCCCCCCTCGAGGTGGCCGTCAAAAACAACTTCGCCCTCGGCGGGGTGAATTCTACGATTATCGTAAGGAGATACGCAGCATGACCGAGCAGGAGATCATCAATCTCGTCAACACTTCCCTCGCCGAGGAGTTCGAGCTCGACCCGGAGGAGATGACGCCCGAGGCGACCATCTTCGACGACCTGGGCCTCGACAGCCTGGACATCGTCGACATGGTGATCGTCCTCGAGGGGGCCTTCGGGTTCAAAATTCGCGAGGAGGAGGCGATCCGCAACATCCGCACCCTCGGCGACATCAACGCATTCGTCGCCGGCAAGCTCGCCGGGCAGGGGTAGTGATTGTCCGCCGCTGAGCCGCGGGGGGGGCGCTTTCGCCCGGCGGCCGTGCTGATGAACCTGACCGTCTACCCCCTCCTGGTCCTCTGGACCCTCCTTGGCTTCGTTATCTTCCTCCCCCTGCTGGCGCTCTTCAAGGTGTTTGCCGGGTGGGAGACGGGGCGCATCGTGCGTCTCTGCATCTGGATTTACGGCCGCGGCTGGCTGGTCATCATGGCCCCTTTCGTGCGCTTTTCGCGGCAGGGGTTCGAGGGGGGCGGGATTCGCACCCCGGCGGTGCTGGTGGTCAACCACCTGTCGTTCTTCGACACCTACTGCATGGGCCTGCTCCCCTTCTCCGACGTAACCTTCGCGGTGCGCGCCTGGCCCTTCAAGATGCTCTGGTACACCCTCTTCATGCGCCTGGCCGGGTACCTGAACGTGGAGCGGGCCGGCTGGGAGGGGGTCGGCGCCGACGCCCGGGAGGTCTTCGCCCGCAGCGGCTTCCTCCTCTTCTTTCCCGAGGGGCACCGCAGCCGGGACGGCGAGCTGCAGCGTTTCTACACCGGCGCCTTCCGCCTGGCGGTGGAGGAGGGGGTGCCGGTCGTCCCCCTCTGCCTCTCCGGCACCGGCGAGCTCCTCCCCCCGGGGCGCCTCTGGCTGCAGCCCGCCCGGGTGCGCCTCAAGGCTCTGGCGCCGGTCGACCCCGCCGGCTTCGAGGGGCCGGCCGGGCCGTCGGCGATGCGCAAGGCGGTCAAGGCGGCGATGGAGAAGGAGTTGCGCGCGATGCGGGGGATGACAGGCAGCCGATGAGTTCCGTGGCCACATATTCCGATCTGGCTTTTCGCTCCCCCGAGGCGATCCGGGAGGTGCAGTACATGCTCCTGCGCCGCCACCTGTGCTACCTGGCGGAGCGCTCGCCCTTCTACCGGGAGCGTTTCGCCGCCCTCGGGATCGACCCCGGCGCGGTTCGGGGGGCCGCCGACCTCTCCAGGCTCCCCCTGACGACCAAGGCCGACCTCGAGGAGCACAACCGGGCGTTTCTCTGCGTTCCCGACGCGGAGGTCCTCGACCTGTGCCTGAGCTCGGGGACGACCGGGGCGCCGGTGGCCATGGCCCAGACCCGGTCGGACCTGGAGCGGGTCGGCTACAACGAGGAACTCTCTTTTCGGGCGGCCGGCATCGGCCCCGGAGATCGGGTCCTTATCGCCGCCGCCATCGACCGCTGCTTCATGGCCGGGCTGGCTTACTTCACCGGGCTCAACCGGCTCGGCGCTACCGCCATCCGCGGCGGCTCGAGCAGTTTGCCGGTCCTGGCCCAGCTGGTGCGTCGGTTCCGGCCGACCGCCGTGGTCGGGGTGCCGACCTTGATGCTCGCCCTCGCCGAGGTCTTGCGGGCCGAGGGGGATGACCCGCGCCGGGCGGGGGTGGAGCGGTTGGTCTGCATCGGCGAGCCGGTTCGCCGCCCCGACCTCTCCCTGTCGGCCCTGGGGGAGCGCCTTCGGGACGGGTGGGGCGGGAATGTTTTCGGCACCTACGCCAGCACCGAGATGGCGACCACCTTCGCCGACTGCGCCGAGGGGCGCGGTGGGCACACCCACCCCGACCTGGTGGTGGTGGAGGTCGTCGACGGGGCGGGCCGGCCCCTGCCGCCGGGGGCGAGCGGGGAGGTTGTGGCCACCCCCCTCGGCGTGACCGGGATGCCGCTGCTGCTCTTTCGCACCGGGGACATCGCCGCGCTCCATCCCGGCCCCTGCCCCTGCGGGCGCAACGAGGCCCGCCTCGGGCCGATCCTGGGGCGCAAGAGCCAGATGCTCAAGGTGCGCGGCACCACCGTTTATCCCCCGGCCATCGCGAGCGCCCTGCAGGAGCTTGAGACGGTGCGCGGCTACTACATCGAGGCCTACGACCCCTTCGAACTCTCCGACCGCATCCGGGTCGTGGTCGGCACCGACGACCCCGACCTCGACCCCGCCGCCGTCGCCGGGCGCATCGCCGCCCGCATCCGGGTCAAGCCGGAGGTGGTTTTGGTCTCTCCGGATGAGGTGCGGACCCGGACCCTGCAGGAGGGCAAGCGCAAGCCCGTCACATTTTTCGACTATCGCACAAAGAGCGGCCGGCCTCCGGAGACGCCCGCCGCCAGGAAGGACACCCGATGACCGAACGTCCCACCAAGATGCTCAACGGCGCCGACCTGACGGTGGAGGAGATCGTCGCCATCGGCGTCGGCGACCTGCGGGTCGGCCTCGATCCGGCCGCTATCGAGCGCTGCCGGGCGAGCCGCCTCTTCCTCGAGGAGGAGGTGGCGGCGCGGCGGGTCATCTACGGGGTCAACACCTCCTTCGGGCCGATGTGCAACAAGATCATCGACGACGGCGAGATCGAGGCGCTCCAGGTCAACCTGATCCGCAGCCACGCCGCCGGCCTCGGCGAGCCGCTCAAGGATTACATCGCGCTCGGCGTCCTCGCGGTGCGCCTCAACACCCTCGTCAAGGGCTACAGCGGGGTGCGGGTCGAGCTCCTGGAGTTCATGGCCGGGATGATCAACCGGCGCATCGCCCCCTACATTCCCGAGTGCGGCTCGGTCGGCGCCTCCGGCGACCTCATCCACCTCGCCCATATGGCGCTGGCGATCATCGGCGAGGGGGACGTCTACCACCGCGGGGCCCTGCGCCCGGCGGCGCAGGTCTACGCCGAACTCGGCCTGGCGCCGATGCGCCTCTCCTTCAAGGAGGGGATCGCCCTCATGAACGGCACCAGCGCCATGACCGCCCTTGCCGCCTTCGCCCTGTTCGGGGCCAAGAAGCTGCTGCGCCTCTCCTGCGTGACCGGCGCCTTCTCCCTGGAGATCTTCGGCGGCATCGACGACGCCTTCGACGAGGACCTTCACCGGGTCAAGCCCCATCCCGGCCAGCTCGAGGTCGCAGAGACGATCCGCCGGCTCTACGCCGGATCGGGAAACATCACCCTGCGCCGGGACATGCACGAGCTGATTCGCGGCCAGCAGAGCGACGGCCCGGTTTTCGAGACGAGCATCAACGTGCAGGACGTCTACTCGGTGCGCTGCACGCCCCAGGTCCTCGCCCCGATCGCCGAGGCGATCGAAGCGGCGACCCGGACGGTGGAGACCGAGGCCAACTCCAGCAACGACAACCCGATCATCATCCCGGAGAAGCGCAAGGTCATCCACGGAGGCAACTTCCACGGCCAGAGCATCGGCTTCGTCATGGACTCCCTGTGCATGGCGCTGGCGACCCTCTGCAACCTCTCCGAGCGGCGCATCAACAAGTACCTCGACAAAAACCTCAACGAGGGGCTTCCCGAGTTCCTGATTCCCGGCACTCTCGGCCTGACCATGGGCTTCATGGGGGCGCAGTACCTGGCCACATCGACGACCGCCGAGAACCGTCAGCTCGCCGGTCCGGTGAGCACCAACTCCATCTCCTGCAACGCCTCCAACCAGGACGTGGTGAGCATGGGGACGGTGGCCGCCCGCAAGGCCTTCAAGTCGGTGAGCAACGCCAAGCACGTCGTCACCCTCGAGGTCCTCGCCGTCCTTCAGGCTCTCTCCTTCCGCAACGCCGACACCCTCGGGCGGGGCACCGGGCGCATCTACGGACTCCTGGCGAAGGAGTTCACCCTCTACGACAACAAGGGGATTTTCCACGAGGAACTGGTGAAGTTCCGCAAGCTCCTCTTCTCGAGCCAGATCTTCGACGACCTCTCGGCGTACTGGGCCGGTGAAGAAGGGGGGACGCCATGAGCGGGTCCGACGCCCTTTCCCTGCCGGCCGAAGAGTTCCTTCCCCACCGGGCGCCGATGCTCCTGGTGGAGACCCTTTCCGACTACGCCGACCTGGCGGGGACCGTCGAAACGACCGTCGCCGAGGGCGGCCTGCTGCTAGACGACTCCGGCTGCCTCGAGCCGGTGGCCCTGGCCGAGTTGCTGGCCCAGGCCTTCGGCGTGGTCAAGGGCCACGCCGACCGGCTCGCCGGGCTCGAGGTCCGGGAGGGCTTCCTGGTGGGGATCAAGAAGGCCGAGTTCCTCCGCCCCGTGCGCGCCGGCGAGGCGTTGCGGATCGCCGTGCGCACCGTCGCCACCCTGGAAGGCTTCACCGTCGCCGAGGGGGAGGTGCTGAGCGGCGGCGAAACCGTCGCCTCCGGGAGCATCAAGATCTGGGTCCCGAAGCGGGCGCTGTCGACGGGGGAGGGGGCATGAAGGGGGTCCTCCTTGTCCTGATCCTGCTGCTGGCCGGCCCCGCCTGGGCCGCGCCGCCGCCCCAGGACGCTCCCGGGCTGGAGCGGGTCCTTGCGGGCCTGGAGCAGGCCGCCGCCGGGGTCGAGACCCTGGCCGCCGACTTCGTCCAGGAGAAGCGCCTTGAGATCTTCGCCGAGGTCCTGACCTCCCGCGGGCGCTTCTACTTCCAGCGGCCCGACCGCCTGCGCTGGGAGGTGACCGAGCCGGTCGCCTCCGGTTTCGCCCTGGAGGGGGGGAAGGGCCGTCGCTGGCACGAGCGCGCCGGGGACGCCGAGGAGTTCGCCGTCTCCCGGGAGCCGGGAATGCGCCTCGTCGCCGAGCAGCTCCTCGCCTGGGCCCGGGTCGACCTGGCCTGGCTTGCCGAGCGCTATCGCATCGCCCTGCTCGCCGAGGCTCCGGTGACCCTCGAACTGACCCCCCTGGCGACCGGGGCGCGGGACTACGTCGACCACCTGCGGATCGTCTTCGCCGCCGACCGCCGCCACGTGCAGAGCGTGGAGTTTTTCGCCGGGGACGGGGACGTCACCCGCATCCGTTTCGTCGAGGCGGTGGTCAACGGACCGCTGCCCGCCGGGCTGTTCTGAGGCGATGCCTGTCGGGACGCTGATCTCAGCCGCCTACCGCCGCTGGAGCCGCCGCCGGCCGGCGCTGCTCGGGGTCTGCCTGGCGACGGTCCTGCTCGGCTTCGTCGGTCTCTCCACGGTCGAGGTGCGGGAGGACGTCGAGGCGCTCCTGCCCGACCGGGGCAGCGATGTGGCCGCCGATTTCCGGCTGCTTCAAAAGGCTCCCTTCGCGCGCAAGGTGCTGGTCAACCTGAGCTCCGGAGGCGACCGGGAGGCCCTGCTGGCGGGGGCCGACCGTCTCGCCGCCGCCATGGGCCCGCCCTACTTCAGCGCCGCGGCGAGCGGCCCGGCAGCGGCGCGGCAGAGCGGGCTCCTTCCCTGGCTGACGGAGGCGCTGCCCAACCTGGCCACGGCGCAGGATCTCGCCGCTCTCGAGGGGCGGCTGGACCCGGAGGCCCTGGAGGGCGGCCTGCAGAGAGGCTACGCCCGGCTCCTCTCCCCGGAGGGGATGCTGGTCAAGAAACTGCTGCGGCGCGACCCCCTGGAGACCCGGACCCTCGCTCTCGAGAAGCTGCGCTTTCTGAACCCGGTGGAGAAGGCGCGCCTGGAGGGGGGGAGCTTCCTGAGCGCGGACGGGGACAACGCCCTCGTCGTGGCCGAAACCCCGGTGCCGATCACCGACTTCGGAACGAGCCGCCAGCTCCTCGACCGTTTCGAGGAACTGGCGGAGAAGGCCCTTCCCGGCGGGGTGCGGGCCGAGCTGATCAGCGGCCACCGCTACACCGTGGCCAACGCCGAGGCGATCCAGGGGGACCTGGCGCTGGTGCTGGGGGTTTCCGGCCTCTCCATCGCCGCCCTCTTCCTCCTCTTCCTGCGAAGCTGGCGGGCGCTCTTCGTCTTCGCCGTGCCGGTCTCGGTGCTAGGCCTGGCCGCCATGGCGACCGCCCTGGTCTACCCGGCGGTCTCGGGGGTCACCATCGGCTTCGGGGCGGTGCTCCTCGGGATCACCGTCGACTTCGCCCTGCACGTCTATTTCGCCCTGCGCCACGGGGGCCCCGACCGGGCCGCGGTGCTGGAGCGGGTCAGCCGGCCGCTGCTCTTCGGGGGCCTGACCACTCTCGGGGCCTTCGCCGTGCTGCTTTTATCCGACCTGCCCGGGCAGCGCCAGCTGGCGGTCTTCTCCCTGGCGGGGATCGCCGCGGCGCTCCTTCTCTCCCTCTTCGCCCTGCCCCATCTGGTCGGCAGCGCCGGGGAGGAGGGCGTCCGCCGCACCCTGCGTCTTCCGTCCCCTGGACGGCGAGGGCGCCGGGCCATCGTCGCCGTCTGGGTGGTTCTGCTGGCCCTGGGCGCCTGGCAGGGGACCCGGCTCCATTTCGACGGCAGCCTGCGCAGCCTCGGCTCGGTTCCCGCCGACCTGCGCGCCGCCGAGGACGGGCTGCGCAACGCCTGGGGCGATCTGCGCGGCCAGGCCATGCTCTTCGCCGAGGGGAACGATCTGGAGGGGGCCCTGCAGGTCAACGACCGGCTCTTCGCCGGGCTGCTCCGGGATTTTCCCGACGCGCGCATCGTCAGCCTCGCCCCGCTGCTGCCGTCGGAGGCCACCCAGGAGGCCAACCGCCGGGGCTGGGTCGATTTCTGGAGCGGGAGGCGCGAGCCGCTGCGGGCCGGGCTCGACAGGGCGGGGGCGCCGCTGGGCTTTTCGCCGCGGGCTTTCGACCCCTTCTTCGCCGCATTGGAGGAGGCGCCACCGCCGGTGACCCCCGGAGACCTGCGCGCCGCCGGGCTCGGCGAGCTGCTCGACGCCATGCTTCTGGAGGGGGAAGGGGTTGTGCGGCTCCTCACCCTCGTCCCGGACGACCCCGAGCTGACCGCCCGGTTCGCCGGGGGAGGGCAGCTTCCCGAGGGGGTGCGCCTCGTCTCCCAGAGCCGCTTCGGCGACGCGGTGGGGACCGCGGTCGGCCGCGACTTTCTGCGTTTCATCGTCCTGGCCTGCCTGGTGGTGACGGCTCTTCTCGCCCTGCTCTTTCGCAG
>NZ_PKUB01000042.1 GCF_002868845.1 Desulfuromonas sp. | reverse complement strand
CTTTCCCCTCGTGGAGACCGGGGTCCGTCTCTGGCCCACCAATCCGGTCTTCCGCCCCTACAGCCTCCTTACCATCAACCGCGATCCGGGTGCGGCCTTAGCCCTTGCCGGAGGGATCACCATGTTGGCCGGTGTCGTTTTCGCCCTCTTCTCCTTTTACTACAAGCGGGCCCGGGGCGACCGACCAGAAATCACGTGAACCACCCATCCCCCCGGGGCCCTCCCTAACCCCCAACCCGGTGAAAAAAACCTGTTAAGCTGAGAGGAAACGTCAGAGTTCGAAGAGGCGATTCCATGCTCGAAATCGGCACGACCGCTCCCGACTTCACCCTGCCCTCCACCCTCGGCGGAAACCTGAGCCTGGCCAAAATACGGCAAACTCGAAACGTCCTGCTCGTCTTCTACCCCCTGGCGTTCACGCCGGTCTGATCCGCCGAACTCTCCGGTCTGGAGGGCAATCTCTTTCTCTTCGACAGGCTGAACACCCAGGTTCTCGCCCTCAGCGTCGATTCGGTCCATGCCGCAGCAGCCTTCGCAGAGAAAATGGGCATCGCCTCCTTCCCCCTGCTGGGAGACCTCAACAAAGAGGTATGCCGAAGCTACGGGGTGCTGCGCAGGGAGGGCTTCGCCGAGCGGGCCACCTACCTGATCGACCGCAAGGGGGTCATCCGGTTTCGAGCGCTCGGCGACCTGAACCGACAACGCTCCATCACCGACTACATCGCCGCCCTCGAGACTCTTTGAGCAAAGAGCAGCCATGAGCATCCTCTCCGCCGCCGGGCAGAAAATCAGCGAAGCCGTACGCTGCGGGGACCTTGTGAGATTAAAATCTGCCCGACTGCTGCCGGGACCCGGCGGAGTTCCAAGAGCCGAAAAGGAGGCTGACCGATAAGTAGCCGCGCTACAAAACCCTGATGGGAAAAAACGTCAACAATCCCGCCCCCCCAATATGCCCACCCGCTCGCGTACCGATTCAGGCTCTGGCCACACCCGGTCTTCCGACCGGACAGGGTCCTTCCCCAAGCCTGCGCCCAGATTCATCCCCCAAACAAGAACAGCCCCGCCTGCGACGACGCCGCGGACCGCCCCCCCCCTACGAAAGCCACATCCATGAGACCTTCGTGGTGCGTGCCGTCTTTTTGCCACGGGCATGCCCGCCCGGCAGGATCGCCCGTGGTTCAGGATAAACCCATTATCGGCCGGCCCCCTAAAAAAGCGCTAGCCCCAACCTAGGTTGGAGTAAATCCAATATTCCCCCCACCCAAAACCCTTTCAATTTAAAAAAAAGATTTAATATTTTTCATCTTAAAGTTGAATATATAAAAAAAACTGGCAGACTAGAATGACACTTCGTCCTTCCGGGACTTGACTCTTTTGGAACGGGCAAAAACATGCAGCAGGATCTGATCCTGAAATTCATGGACGGCCAGGAAAGCGCCGCGGCCCTTGTCCGTCCTTTCGACCCCAGTGAAGAGAAGATCGATGTCATTCTCGCCAAGAGCGGGAAGCGATCGACGGTCCCCCTGTCAAAGATCTGCTGCGTCCTGAACATGGGCAAACCGACCCGCATCCACAGCTCCCTGGGGGAGCAGAAAAACACGGAAGTTGAAACCTCAACGGGCGAACGATATCCCGTGCAGATCATCGACGACGACCTTCACCCCACGGGCTTTTTCGCCATCCCGACCGAAAGCCACAGTCCCTACCGGGGAATTTTCTTCACCCGCCAGGGTCTTCGAGCCCCCAGCGGAAACAATTCCTTGCCCAACAATTTAAAAGTACCGAAGCCAAAAGATCCGGTCGTCACTCCGCTCCCGGCTCCCCGGAAGGCCCCCCCCGCCAGGGCGAAACGCCCTCTCAAGCCAGCCCCGGAAACGGTCCCCAAACCGCCCAATGCCCGCCTCGGCGATATCCTGATCGACGCAGGCCTGATCAACAGGGAGCAGATCGAAAACGCCTTGGCAGCCCAGGCGACCAGCAAGAAAAAGATCGGTACCCTGCTCATCGAACAGGGCCTGATCGACGAGGTCCAGCTTCTTTCCGCCCTCGCCGCCAAGTTCCGGCTGCGAGTGGTCGATCTGGACACGGTCGTTCCCGACCCGGCCGCACTGGGCGCTTTTTCCAAGGAAGTGATCATCAAGCTGCAGGTCTTTCCCGTAGAGGCCCGGGGAAGGAACCTGGTGGTCGCCACCTCGGCCCCCACCGACCCCACCATCAGCGATGCCCTGAGTTTCCTCACCGACCGCAGTATCGAATTGGTGGTCGCCCCTTCCCAGCAGATAAAGACGGCAATCTTCAAGCACTATGAAAAGGTCGAGGACCAGGTCGAGGACATCATCGGGGAGATGACCGAAGAGGTCGAAGTCCTCGAGGAAGAACAGGACGAATCCTACTTCACCGAGGCCGACTCCCGGGTCATCCGCCTGGTCAACCGCATCCTTCTCGACGGCCACAAGAAAGGGGTCTCGGACATCCATTTCGAGCCGGGCCAGGGGAAACACCCCCTCCAGGTCCGGTTCCGTCTCGACGGTGTGTGTTTTTGCGCCCATCAGATTTCGGCCACCTATAAGCGCGCTGTCGTCGCCCGCATCAAGATCCTTGCCCAACTTGACATCGCCGAACACCGCCGGCCCCAGAGCGGCAAAATCTTCCTGAGAACGGAGGGGCGCAACGTGGAATACCGGGTGGAAATCACCCCCACCGCCGGCGGACAGGAAGACGCCGTCCTGCGCATCCTGTCCTCCGCCACCACCCTTCCCCTGGAGCAGATGGGCTTTTCTCCCTCGGACCTGCGGCGCTTCAAGAACACCCTGCTCAAGCCCTACGGGGTCATCCTCTGCGTCGGTCCCACCGGGTCGGGCAAAACGACCACCCTTCACTCGGGCCTGGCCTACATCAACACCCCGGAGCGCAAAATCTGGACCGCGGAGGACCCGGTCGAGATCACCCAGTCGGGGCTACGGCAGGTACAGGTCCACCCCAAGATCGGTCTGACCTTCCAGGAGGCCCTGCGCTCCTTCCTGCGCTCCGACCCCGACGTCATCATGATCGGCGAGATGCGCGACCCGGAAACGGCCAAAACCGCCATCGAGGCATCCCTCACCGGCCACCTCGTTCTCAGCACCCTTCACACCAACAGCGCCCCCGAAACGGTGGTCCGCCTCATCGAAATCGGCATCGACCCCTTCAACTTCGCCGACGCCGTCCTGGGCATCCTGGCCCAGCGCCTGGCCCGCAAGCTCTGCGAAAAATGCAAGGCCCCCTACCACCCCTCCCGAGAGGATTACGACAAGCTGCTTCACGCCTACGGGCGCGAGTGGGCCGAGAAGCACCAGTTGCCCGCCTATTCCGACGACCTATCCCTGATGCAACCGGTGGGCTGCGAAGAATGCTCCGGCAGCGGGTACCGGGGCCGGGCCCCCCTGTTCGAGCTCCTGGAGGGGACGGCGAACATCAAAAAGGCCATCCAGAAAAACTGCCCGGTCGAAGAGATAAAGACCATTGCCATTCAAGAGGGTATGCGAACCCTGAAAATGGACGGCATCCACAAGGTCTTTGAGGGGGTCACCGATCTGGTCCAGGTCCTCAAAGTCTGCGTTTAGACCTTCTGGGGCCCGCCTTTGGCACCCCAAAATGCTGAATCTAAAGAGAAGAGGGCCCGCCGGTTGGCGGGCCCTCATACGTTCCACCCTCTGTGTGGCATGCCCGGCTCGAAAAGGGGGATCCACTTGACCGGAGTCAATGCGAAGCAGAGCGATCTCCGCTAGCGTGGTGCGCAAAACCCCTGCCCTTCGGAGGTCCACCCATGCCCCTTGTCCTCACACTGCTCCTTTTCTTCCTGACCCCTGCTTCAGCCCGGGCCGAACCGGCCATCAACTGCCACTGTTACCAGGACCGCAGTTTCGATGCCAAGCGCCCGGCCGCGGCCGACCCCTACCTTCTGACCGCCGCCCAAAACAGCCTTCTGGCTGCGACCTTCAGCACCCCGAAGAAAACCGTGGTCCAGGCCAAAATGAAAGGGGTCTCCGGAAAGGCGCTCTGGTTGGCGCATTGGAGCGCGGCCGATACGGGCCTGTCGGCGAAAGAGGTCCTTCAGGAAAGGGACAAGGCCCCCTCGTGGGGTGCTCTCATGAAAAGCCTGGCGCTTTCCCCCGGCGCCCTCGATGCCCAACTGGGCAGGGCCCTCGCCAGGGATGCCCCGGATGACGATCTGAGCGAGGCGGTCATCGACCAGGTGCTGAGCTCCAGGATGGATCAAGCGCCGGAGGAGCTGGCCCTCCTCAGGCGCAAGGGGGCCGGCGACAAGGAAGTCATATTGGCGACCCTCCTCGCCCGCTGTTCAGGGCGTCCGGCCTCAGATCTTCTTCGCGAGGTCAACGGGAAGCGGACCACCTGGGGTGCGCTGCTGCAGGCACAAGAGCTGGAGCCAGGTCGCATGGAGGAGTTGTGGACCGAACTGCTGCGCCAGGGAGAAAGAACCAGAGCAAAAAGGCCGCGCCAGGAGGTTTCCCCCTGGAACGGCCCTTGAACTCGTAACTGAGATCTTGAAAATCTAGGCCTGGCCCTCCCCGCCCAAGCCACGGTCGCCTGTCTGCCGGCCCAGAAAGGTCCTTATCCCGCGAGCGATGCCCCCGGCGTCGAGTCCGTATCGGGCACGCAACTCGCCCTGGCTCCCCTGTTCGACAAAGGCATCGGGCAACCCGATCCGCAGCAGCCTGGGCGAAAGGCCCTCGTCGGCCAGAAGTTCCAGAACGGCCGAGCCGAATCCACCCTGCAGCACGTTCTCCTCGACCGTGATCACCACGCCGGTGCGACGGGCTTCGCCGCAGAGCAATTCCCGATCGAGAGGTTTGAGAAAGCGGGGATCAACCACCGCCAGGGAGACCCCTTCATCCTCGAGCAGGGCCGCCGCTTCGAGGGCCGGCTCCACGGACGACCCAAGGGCGAAGATCACCCCATCCGAGCCGTTTCGCATTTTTTCCCCGGTGCCTACGGCCACCGGCTCCAAAGAGCCCTCCAGGGGCAAGCCCAGGCCCTGTCCGCGGGGATACCGGTAGGCAAAGGGTCCCTCGCAACCCAGGGCGGTCGCCATCGCCCGGCGCAACTGGACCTCGTCCCGGGGAACCATGAAGGTCAGGTTGGGGATGTGGCGCAGGAAGGAATAGTCGAAAACCCCGTGATGAGTCGGACCGTCGGCCCCGACCAGTCCCCCCCGGTCGAGGGCAAAGGTGACGGGGAGGTTCTGCAGGCAGACATCGTGCAGCACGTTGTCGTAGCCGCGCTGAAGGAAGGTGGAATAGATGGCCACGGTCGGCCGCAGCCCCTCGCAGGCCAAGCCTGCGGCGAAGGTCACGGCATGCTGCTCGGCAATCCCCACGTCGAAGAAGCGTTCGGGAAAACGTTTGGAAAAGCCCTTGAGACCCGTCCCCTCGAGCATTGCAGCGGTGATGGCCACCACCTTCTGGTCGCGCTCGGCCAACTCCACAAGAGTGTTGCCGAAGACCGCGGTATAGCTTTCCGCCCCCGCCTTGTTTGCCTTGACCCGGCCGGTCTCCCGGTCGAAAGGACCGACCCCGTGAAACAGGGCGGGCTTCTCTTCGGCCGGCGCATAGCCCTTGCCCTTCCGGGTAACGACGTGGACCAGTATCGGCCCCTTGATCCGGAGAACGTTCTGCAGAGTTTCCAGCAGTTCATCGAGGTTGTGGCCGTTGATCGGCCCGACGTAGTCGAAACCGAAGGACTCGAAGAGCATGCCGGGGGTCAAGAAACCCTTCAGGGACTCTTCGGCGCGGCGCGCCAGGCTGAGCAGGTCCTTTCCAAAACGCGGCACGTTCCCCAGCAGATTCTCCGTCTCCTTCTTGAAACGGACGAAAAAGTCCGAGGTCATCTTGCGGCTGAGAAATGAGGAAAGTGCCCCGACGTTGGGCGAAATCGACATCTCGTTGTCGTTGAGGATGACCACCAGGTTCTTCTTGAGGTGCCCTGCCTGGTTGAGCCCCTCGAAAGCCAGCCCCGCGGTAAGGGAGCCGTCACCGATGACCGCCACGACCTTCTCCTCCCCGCCCCTGGCCTCGCGGGCTGCGGCCATGCCGAGCGCCGCGGAGATGGAGGTGCTGGAATGCCCCACGTCAAAACTGTCGTAGGGGCTCTCGCTGCGCTTGGGAAAGCCGCTGATGCCGTCCAGCTGGCGCAGGGTGCCGAAACGCTCCAGACGTCCGGTGAGGAGTTTGTGGGCATAGGCCTGGTGGCCGACGTCCCAGACGATCTTGTCCCGGGGGGTGTCCAGAATTCGGTGCAGGGCAATGGACAGCTCGACGACCCCCAGGGAGCTGGCCAGGTGACCTCCGGTGCGGGAGACGGTATCGATAATCTCCTCGCGGATCTCCCCGGCGAGGGTTTCGAGTTCATCCAGGGACAGCTGCTTCAGATCTGCCGTGGAGGCGATGTTTTTCAGAATGTTACCCATGTCTTTCCTACCCGTAATCACAATGCTTTTCAGGAGGAGCGGTCGATAATGTAGTCGGCGATCCGGCGCAGCGGCTCCGCCTTCTCCCCGAGGGGTTCCAGGGCGTCGAGAGCCAAGTCGCGCAATTCGCTGGCCCGGACCCGGGCCTCGGCAAGCCCGAGCAGGGCCGGGTAAGTGGCCTTGCCCCGCGCCTGGTCGCTGCCGACGTCCTTGCCCAGTTCCTCCTGGTTCCCCACAACGTCGAGAATGTCGTCGGCCACCTGGAAGGCGAGGCCAGCCGCCTCACCGTAGCGCGACAGGGCGCCGAAAGCCGCCTCGTCCGCCCCGCCGGCCAAGGCCCCGGCCTGGATGGCGGCCAGGATCAGGGCCCCGGTCTTGTGGGTGTGTATGTACTCGAGGGTCGGCAGGTCCACCTGCTTCCCCTCGGACTCCATGTCCACGGTCTGCCCCCCGACCATCCCCAGGGAACCGGCGCAGCGGCCGATGATGTGGATGATCCGGCGACTCGCCTCGGCAGAAAGATCCCCGTGGGCATCGGGCCGGGACAGGAGAACGAACGCTTCCGTGAGCAGGGCGTCGCCGGCCAGAACCGCCACCGCTTCGCCGAACACCTTGTGATTGGTCGGCCGGCCGCGCCGGAAGTCGTCATCGTCCATTGCCGGCAGGTCATCGTGAATCAGCGAATAGGTGTGGATCATCTCCAGGGCGCAGGCCGCAGGAAGGGCCCGCTGCGGCTCGCCGCCGGCGGCCTCGCAGGCCGCCAGGACCAGGACCGGGCGCACCCGTTTGCCGCCGGCAAAGACCGAGTAGCGCATGGCCTTGTGCAGGGTCGCCGGCATGACATCCGCNGCCCGGTCCACCATGGCCTGGCGTTCTTTCAGGTACTGTTTCAGGTCCATACCCTCTCCGGTCCCTTCGGGCGGTTCACTCCTGGTCAAAATTCTCCAGCGTCAACAACCCTTCTTTGTCCTTGAGCAGAAGCTCCACCCGGTTTTCAACGGCCCGAAGGGCCTTGCGGCACACCGCGGCGCTTTTCACTCCCGCCTCGAAACGGACAAGCGACTCTTCCAGGGGAAGATCTCCCGACTCCAGGCTCTCCACGGCCTCTTCAAGGTCCCGCAGGGCCGTTTCAAATGTCTCTTTATCCGCCATATCGGACCTCTCCCCACTGCAAAAGTGCATTATTGCCGCCGCCCGAAAGGGAGTCAAGGGTTTTCCCCTGCAAACAGATCGACCAGGGCCATCGGGTCGATACGATTGCCGCGCAACTTGATTCCCCAGTGCAGGTGAGGCCCGGTGGATCGTCCGCTGCTCCCGACGAGGCCGAGAGCCTGCCCCCCCTCGAGCAATTGACCGGGCTCGCAGAGCACGGTCTCAAGGTGCCCATAAAGGGAAAAAAGCCCGGCGCCGTGATCCAGGATCACCGTCCGGCCGGTATAGAAAAGGTCGGAGGCCAAAACCGTTCGGCCCCGGGAAGGGGCGCGCACCGGAGTCCCCCGGGGGCTGCGAAAATCGACCCCGGAATGAGGGGACCGGGGCTTTCCATTGAGGATGCGGCGCAGACCGAAGGGGCTGCTCAGAGGATCCGTCACCGGCAGGGAAAACCCCTCCCAGATGGCGGGGGTGTCTTGAAGGGCGAAGAGGTCGGACAACATCTGCCGCTCCCGCGCAATCCGTTCCACAACCTGCGGATTCCGGGGGGAGACCTGGGCAGGCGGCAGGAAAAGCCTCTCCTCGGGGAGTTGGGCGCTCTCCACCTGCAGAGCAAGGCGGCGAACTTCCGTCTTCCCCCGCGAATCGGCAATCGCGACCACAAGGGGATACTCCCCCGGTGCCGCCTCGAGATCGACCCCCAGCAGCGCCTGGCTTCCCAGCGCCGTCGGACGGAGAAAGACGATTTCCCCATTGAAGCGGGCCACGGCCAGGGAAGGCCGCTCCCCCTCCCAGCGCAGCAGGGCCGCCCCCCCGTTGGGGACAACGGCAGGGGTCAGGGTCAGCGTCCCCCCCCAGGCCCGAGCGCTCAAAAGGACCAAAAGCAGGAGGAGAGCGAATCTCACGGCTCAACCTCCTCCACGGTCGCCGCGGCCCGTCCCTTCGCAAAACGGATCCGCAGGCGGTCTCCCGCCCCCAGGGAAGAGGCGTCCGAAACCGCCTTGCCGGTCTTGTCGGCCAGGACGACGGCATAGCCCCGCGCCAGGGTGCGGAGAGGCGAGAGGCTGTCGAGGCGGGCGCAGAGGGCGGCCAGGCGTCCTTCCTCCTCCCGCATGCCACGGGCCATGGCCTGCCGCAGGCGCCGGGCCGTCTCGGCGCTCCGCTCCCTGCACCGGACCAGTTGCTGGCGGGGGGACCGGAGACGCCGGGCCAACCCATCAACCCGCTCCCGGAGGAGATTCAGGCGGCCGCGCATCTGCCCTGCCAGGCGCAGGGTCAAGTGGTCCAGGTGCCCTTCCAGCTCGAGCCTGCTTTTGACCACCAGCTCTGCAGCGGCGCTGGGAGTCGGGGCACGCAGATCGGCCACGAAATCGGCGATGGAGACATCCACCTCGTGGCCCACGGCGGCAATGACGGGGATCGCCGAGGCGTGAATGGCCCGGGCCACGATCTCTTCGTTAAAGGCCCAGAGATCCTCCAGGGAACCGCCGCCCCGACCCACGATAAGGACGTCGGCGTCACCCTGCCTGTTGAGGTCGGCGATCGCCTCGGCGATCTCGGCGGCCGCCCCCTCCCCCTGGACCCGCGCCGGTCTCAGCAGGACCCTGACCCCGGCGGACCGCCGCTCCAAAACATTGAGGATGTCGTGAATAGCGGCCCCGGTGGCAGAGGTGACCACCCCGATGGTACGGGGATAAGGAGGCAAGGGACGCTTGCGTTCTTCGGCGAACAGGCCCTCGGCCGCCAGATTGGCCTTTAATTGCTCGAAAGCCACCTGAAGGCTGCCAACGCCGCGGGGCTCGATGGCATCGACCACCAGCTGAACCTCGCCGCGCTGTGGATAGAGGGTCACCCGTCCCGAGCAGATCACCTGCATGCCGTTCTGCGGAAGGAAGCGCAACAGTCGGGCCTGGGTGCGGAACATGACCGCTCGCAGCTGCCCGCCCCCGTCCTTGAGGGAGAAATAGAGATGCCCGGACGCCGGGGCCGACCAGTTGGAGACCTCCCCCTCGACGAGGACCGAGACGAAATTGTCCTCGATCACGTCCTTGAGCAGGGCGTTAAGGCGCGTCACAGTGAGGATACGGGTCGCATCAGCCATGGCAGTCCTACAATATCCAGGGGTTAAAGATTGACATTTTTCCGCCCCTTCCCTATATATGGGTGTCTTATAAACGATAGGGGAAAAGAGCATGCATCCGCCGTATGTCGTCACCGTTTCAAGCGAAAAGGGTGGGGTGGGCAAGACCACCCTGGCCACCAACCTGGCCATCTATCTCAAGGCCCTCCACGAGGACCTTCCGGTCTTACTGTTCAGCTTCGACAATCACTTCTCGGTGGACCGGATGTTCCGCATCGGCCGGGAAACCCCCGGAGGGGACGTTTTCGATCTGCTCAACGGCCGTCCCCCCGAAACCCTGGCGCAGGTCGGCGAATACGGAGTCAGCTATATCCCTTCGAGCCGGCGCCTGGCGACGGCTCGCGGCCGGCTTCGGTCTCCCGGGATCCTGTCGCGCATCCTCGCCGGCAGCTCCCTGCGCGGAATTGTCATCATCGACACCCGGCCGGACCTGGACGTCTTTACCCAGAACGCCCTGTATGCCGCGGACCGGGTCATTGTCCCGGTAAAGGACGCCCCCTCCCTGGAAAACTGCAAAAACCTCTACGATTTCTTCGAGAGCCAGGGTCTGTCCAAGCGCCCCCTGCGCATCCTGCCCTGTCTGGTCGATTCCCGCATCCGCTACGACGGCCCCTTCCGCGATCCCTACCGGCTGTTGAAGGGATACGCCATCAACCGGGGATACCGCTGCCTGGAGGGCTACATTGCCAAAAGCCCCAAGGTGGAATCGCTCAACACCAACCCCGAGGGGAAGATCTACCCCGTCCTGACCCACGGAAGGGGGACCGAGGTCCACCTGCAGTTCGCCCATTTGGCCCGCCAGATCTTTGTCGGGACCAAAACGGAGGAAGAGCGGCGCCTCGAGACGGTCCGCTCGGAGTTGGGCCTTCAGGAAGAGCAACGCGACAACGCCTTTCAATCCCGCCGCGAAGGCCTACAGACCCAATGCCTGCTGTGCGGCAAAACTCTCGTCGAAGCCGAGGGCGTCTCCCCGGCTGGATACTACGCTGAAACGTTCGACGGCAATGTGGCCGGATTCCTTGAGGAGGAATGCTTCACCGAGACGGTGTTCCGCTATTTTTACCATGCCCAGCGGGAAGTCGGTGCCAACGACCCGTTGCGCGATCTCTTTCGAGAGTCGGCCCTGCGCTCCTTCTTCGTGCTGCGGCGCGCCCCCAATACCCGCAACTTCTACCAGCAGCAGCTCTCCTTTTACCGTTTTGACGAGGAGGGGCTTGAGGTCTCCCACAAAACGGTCGAGCTCAAGGAGTTCGAGGCACGCTTCCTCAAGAAGGAGCGGTCACCCCTCTTCCAGCTGGCCTCCCGGACCCTGTTCGACCCCAAGGGGCGCCTGGGCGATGACTTCCTGCTGATCCGCCGGGTCGGCTCCGATTTTCCCGAAGAGATCCTTTATGACGAGCACTACGCCCGCCTTCGGGAGATCGGGGAGAAAATAGCCGCCCAGATTCCGCAGGAGGAGCCGAGTCCGAAGAACGGTCTCAGGGCGTCCTAGCCGACACATCCTCCAGGAGCTGGGCGACGGAGACCACCTCCACTCCCAATTCGCGAAAGATTCCCGCCTCCCGCCGCAGCGCCTCCAGGGTCTGAGGGTAGGGATGGCAGATGCCCACAGCGCTTCCCCGACTGCGTGCCAGTCGGGCCAGGGAGCGGATCTGCTCCGCGATCGCATTCACATCCTGGCGGTTATCCAGGAACCTGTCCCGAACCAGCGCCGGGACCCCTGCCCTTCGAGCTTCGCTGAAGACGACCGAACCTCCCGTCGTCCGGCTGTCCACAAAAAACAGCCCCGCCTCCCTCATGACCTCCATGACCACCGCCATCCCCTCCCTGCTCTCGGTAAACCGGGAGCCCATATGATTGTTGCCTCCGACCGCGTGAGGAATTTTCTGCAGTTGGCTCTTCATGCGCCGCCTGATTTCCTTCGGGCCGAGGTTAACGAAAAGCGCACCCCGCCCCGGGTCGGTCGCGGGATAGCTCTGGGGCTCCATAGGGATATGGATTAAAATTTCGCGGCCGTGGCGGTGACCCAGGGCGGCCACCTGGGCGGCCTTGGCGCTCGTCGGCAGGATCGCCAGGGTCACCGGCAGGTCGATGTCCAGCAGGGCCCGGGCGGTCTTCAGATCCCGCCCCAGATCGTCCATGATGATGGCCACGCGCGGCGGCTTCGTCTCCGGCTCCCGCTGGGTGGGTGAGAATATCAGCAGGGCGCATGCGCGGCCCCGAAACAACACCCGCAGTGTGCCCTCGGCGGCCATCGATTCCAGCGCGATGTCAGGGGAGATGCGCTCAAGGCGACGGGCGAACTGCTGCAGGACCTGCTGCGGGGGAAAGGGCCCGCGCACGGCCCAATGAAGCGTCTCTCCCTCCGCGGAGGTCTCCAGGCGATCCAGGGACGCCCCGCTTCGCAGCAGCAGACTCTCCAGTTCCACCCGAACGTCTTCGATGGGGAGGGAAACGGCTTCCGGGGGCTCGAACGGGACGGAGAACGGGGAAAGCCGCTGGCGCAGATGGGAGAGGAGGACCAGGGAAACGATTAGGAAGACGACCAGGAAAACCGCCGCCAGGGTCACCTTCATACGGTGGCCGGGCTTCGATTTGCGGGTGCGGCTCGTGCGGCGGGCAGGTTTTCGAGAAGCCATACGTTAAGACAAAAAGGGGGAGGCATCCTCCCCCGGATCAGCAAGAAAACTAATAGTGTCAGGCGGCCCGGTTCAAGTCCCTGAGGATATGCCACCCCTTGAGCAGGTCCAACGCCCGCATCAACGGGTAGTAATCCCGGTCTCCCCCCTCCAGACGGTGGGCCTTCTCAGGTTCCGGTTCGGCTTCGGGCTCCCCGTTCCCGGGGGTTTCGAAATGGTTCTTCAGGTCCTTTTCCCGGAAATGGACGACATCCTGGAGTTCCTTGACTTCCACCGGCTTGACGATGATGTCGGGGACGATCCCCCGGGCCTGGATGGAGGTGCCGTTGGGAGTGTAGTAGCGGGCCGTGGTCAGCCGCAGACCCGATTCGTCGCTCAGGGGGATAATGGTCTGGACCGAACCTTTGCCAAAGCTCTGGGTGCCGAGGATGATGGCTCGATCCTGGTCCTGCAGGGCGCCGGCCACGATTTCCGATGCGCTGGCGCTGCCGCCGTTGATGAGCACCACCATCGGATAAGGGGGCTCGGTCCCCTTTTGGTGTGCGACGAATTTCATCTGACTGCCATCCTCGCGCCCCTCGGTATAGACAATGAGCCCCTCGGCCTGAAAGGTGTCGGCCACCTCCACCGCCTGGTCGAGCAGCCCCCCGGGGTTGTTGCGCATATCGAGGATCAGCCCCTTCAACTCGCCCCCGTTCTCTTCCCGCAGCAGGTCCAGAGAGTCGTGCAAGTCCTCGGCGGTGCGCTCCTGGAACTGGGCGATACGCAGGTAGCCGTAGCCGTCTTCCAGGGTCCGGGCCTTGACGCTTTTAACCTTGATGATCTCGCGCACGATAGTGAAGTCGAGAGGCTTGTCAAAACTGTCGCGCATCACGGTAATTGTGATCTCAGCCCCCCTGGGGCCGCGCATCAGCTTGACAGCATCCATGATGGTCATGTCCTTGGTGAACTTGTCCTCGATTTTGATGATCTGATCGCCGGCCTGCAGCCCCTCCCGGAAAGCAGGGGTGTCTTCGATGGGGGAGACGATCGTCAGCACCCCGTCCCGGATGGTGATCTCGATGCCAAGCCCCCCGAACTCGCCGCGGGTGTCAATGCGCATCTCCCGGTACATCTCCGGAGGCATGAAGCTCGAATGGGGGTCGAGGTTCGCCAACATGCCGTTGATGGCCCCATGGATGAGGTCCCTGATCTCGACCTCCTCCACGTAACTCTTGCGCACGATGGAGAGGACATCGGTGAACAACTCCAGGTCCTGGTATTGGGATGTCGCCTCGGCGGTGGCGGGGCGATTGACCTGCCCGGTCGACATCCACCCCAGGAGGACCAATGCCAGCAGCAGAACGAGAACATTCGACCATTTTTGCCTGAGCATGAAGATCTCCTCCCGGTCGGTTCGGCCGTAGCGGATCAAGTCGTTTGAAAGGGGTCCAGGCCACCCGGCCGCTAATGAGGGGCGAGCCAGGCGGTCGGGTCGAGGGGGACGCCCCGGTGGCGGATTTCAAAATAAACGCCGTCGCCGCCGTCCTCTCCGGTAAAGCCGAGAGCCGCCCCGCGCTTTACCCGGTCTCCGACTTTCCGGTTCAGTCGGGAGGCCTGCGCGTAGAGGCTGTAGTAGCCGCTGCCGTGGTCAAGAATAATAAGCTGGCCGTAGCCCTTGAACCAGTTGGCAAAAATGACCTGCCCGTCCCAGACGGCCTCGATGGGCTGTCCGCCGGCGGCGGATATTTCAATCCCCTGGCTGTCGTGAAGGGTGCCGAGTTCGGGATGGCGCCAGGCGCCGAACCCGGTTCGCAGATCCCCCTTGGCGGGCCACGGCAAACGCCCCTTCTGGCTGGCGAATTCTCCAGTTAAATCAGTATACTGCCGGCTCTTATCCGATTCAAGCTTTTTGATCAGGGCCCCGACCCGGGCGGCCCTCTCCTGCATGGCCTCCAACTGTCGGGAAAGCTCGGCCCGGTCGCTGCGCACCCGGGCCAGCAACCACTCCCTCTTTTTGCGCACCTGGGCAAGGCGTTGCCGGTCCCGGTCCAGATCGTCCAGGGCCGCTCCCTGCTGCCTCTTCAGACCATCGAGCCTGACCCGGGCCGCTTCAAGTTCGTCAAGGCGCAGCCGAAACTCTGCGAGCAGAACGCGATCCTGGCGCACGATGCGGCACAGGAACTCACGATCCTCGGCCATCCGGGCCGGGGTCTCCGCAGAGAACAGGACAGAGAGCATCCCCGTCCCACCGGTTTTGTAGAGAGCGATCAGGCGCTTGCGAACCTGCCCCTCGAGCCCCCTGATCTTCTCCCGCCCCTTTGCCAAGTCCCGGCCGACGTCGGCGATCTCCCCCTCCAGGGCCGCCAGCCGTTTTTTGAGCCGGGCGATACGGTCGCCGATGCGGGCCAGTTCCCTCTCTGCTTCGCCCAATTCCCCGGCGAGGGATTTCTCCTTGCCCTTTTTCTTTTAAAGCTCTTGACTGGTCTTCCCGATGCGCTTCTGGAGGGTTTGCAATTCCTGGCGGCTCTGGTCAAGCTCTTCGGCGCCCGCGCTTCCCCCGGGACCGGGCAGAAGGAGCAAGCCACAAACCAGGCCGCATATTATCGGAGGAAGGAGCAGCTTCACCGCCATTTAGAGGCGCACCAGTTTGCGCAGAGACAAGAGACTGCCGCACAGCCCGAGCAGAACCCCTGAGGCCACCAGGAACAGTTGGTGCGCAAAGGGCAGAAAAGAGATCCCCTCCGACCCGGGAAGCATCAGGAGGGCGCTCATGCCCTCTCGCAGGAAGAGCTGAAAAAGGGAATAGGAGACCACGAGCGCCACCAGGCCGCCTATCAGTCCCTGCAGAGCCGCCTCGAGCAGAAATGGGGTCTTGATAAAGAGGGGAGTGCCTCCGACCAGGGCCATGACCTCAAGCTCGTCCCGGTGGGCATAGAGCGTGATCTTGATGGTGTTGGAGACGATGAACAAGGCGGCGAACAGGAGAAACCCTCCGAAAACCGCACCGAAAAGCTTCAACAGGCCCACCAGGGATTCGAAGCGCTGAAGCCAGTCCCGACCATAGCGGAGGTCGGACAAGCCGGGCTTCTGCTTCAGGCTCTCCACCAAAGCGGCCATCCCCTCCTGGTTGCGGTGCTCTGGCTGAAGGGAAATCTCCAGAGAGGCTGGCAGGAAGTCGTTCTCAAGTCCCTCGAGAAGCGTGCCGTCGGCTCCGAGCCTTTTGCGAAAACGCTCGAAAGCCTCCTGCGGGGTGACGAGGGAAACCCCCTGCACCCGTGGCATCCCCTCGACATCGGCCTGCAAGGCCTTCAGAAAGCCCGGCTGGGCGGAAGCGTCGAGATAGGCTACGACCTGAACCTCCTCGCTCCAGTGACCGGTCAGCTTCTGGACATTGAGAACTACGAGGGCGAAAAAAGCCACCAGGGAAAGGGAGACAGCCATGGTTCCCACGGCGGCGGCGCACAGAAACGGGCTTTGCCGCATGTTGCGCAAAGCCCGCCGGGAAAAATAGATAAATCGCTCCACCACTTCAATAACTCGCGGATCGGGTTGAGGGGCACCGGAAGCGCCCCGGGGGGGGGCATGAAGATCGTCAGGCTTCCCGGTCTTCCACGACCCGCCCCTCCCGAAGAGTGATCAGCCTTCGGGGAAAACGGCGGATCAGCTCGCGGTCGTGGGTAGCCAGCAGAATTGTGGACCCCCGGGCGTTGGCTCCCTTGAACAGTTCCATGATCTCCATGGACACTTCGGGGTCGAGATTCCCGGTCGGCTCATCGGCCAGAAGGACCAGGGGATCGACGACAAGGGCCCGGGCGATAGCCACCCGCTGCTGTTCGCCGCCGGAGAGTTCCTGGGGGCATCGCTGGAGCTTGCTCTCCAGGCCGACGAGTTTAAGGGTCTGGTAGACCTTTTTGCTGACCTCGAAACGTTTCTTCCCCTGAACTTCGAGGGGAAAGGCCACGTTTTCGAAAACGGTCCGCCGGGACAAAAGCTTGAAGTCCTGAAAAATGACTCCCAGGCGCCTGCGCAGTTGAGGGATCCTGGCGCCCCCCATGCGGGTCACGTTCTGGCCGTTGATCAGGATCTGCCCCCGGCTCGGTTTTTCGGCCCCATAGAGAAGCTTGAGCAAAGTCGACTTCCCGGCCCCCGAAGGGCCGGTCAGATAAATCAGTTCCCCCTTGGCGACCTGCAGATTGACATCGGCCAGCGCGGAGGCTTCCTGGGTGTAGGACTTGCAGACATTGTAGAGCCTGACCATCGTGTCTTTACCACTCAGCGTAGGGGACGCCGTTCAACCCGACCCGGTCGCTACCGCTGTGAACATCGAAAACGCCACCCTCGGCCAATTCCCCCTCCTGAGAGGGCTCGGGGGGGACCGTCGTCCAACTGTCCTGCTGCCCGGTGAAGGGATCACGGGGGACATTCCGCAGGTACTTGTCAAAGACCAGGTCTTCGAGGGAATCAGGATATCGGGTCGAGTCCGCAAAGTAAGCGTCGATGGCCCGCCGCATCTGGTAGAGATCCTCCAGCAGGACAGTCTCCCGGGCTTTAATGACGCTCTTCTTGTAACTGGGCACCGCGAAACTTGCAAGGATGCCGACAATGGACATGACGATAAGCAGTTCGATGAGGGTGAAGCCCCGCGAGCCTCGTTTTTTATAAACAGTTTGCCGCATAAGAAACTACCACGTGTTGTAGGCTGTGCCGTCCAGGGCGATGCCGTCGGACTGGGTAAAGACGTCGAACACGTCCTCCCCGCCCCAGACGGTGGAGTCGGGATCGTCGGCATAAGCGCGCAGCCCCCGCCCCTCGTCGTACTTGTCAAAAGGGTCTCTTGGAATGCGGCGCAAGTAGCGACGCCTGATAGTGTAGAGCCCGCCGAAGTCCTCACCCTGCAAAAGGGTTTCCAAGTCCGGGGGGTAACCGTTTTCACCGAGAGCCGGAATGATCTTCTTCTTTTGGACCGCATCGTCGAAGTCGGCCTTGTACTCATCGATGGCGGTGCGGATCAGGCGCAGGGAGCGGCGCAATTCGATCTCCTTGGCCCGCTTGCCAGCCACTTCGGCCATGGGCAGCACTGCCGCGGCGAGCACCGAAAGGATGGCCATGGCGATAATCAGCTCGACCAGGGTCAACCCCCGCCGATTACGAAGAACCCCCCCGAGCGAACCCATCAACCTAGCGAACCTCCAGGGCCTGGCCGCCGGCCTCTGCCGGCAGGGACCGCCCGGTCGAATCCTGGAAATTGACCCCGCCGAGATCGATGTTGGTCCTGCCGGCGGCCTTGGCTTTGAATACAAGCTCGAACAGGATTCCGTCGCCGCTGGCGCCCTCCATCCCCTTGGCCACCTTGTGCCCGACGATCAGTTGCCCTTCCTCCCCGACTGCGCTGGAAGAGAAAACCGTCGCCCTGCCCTCACTGCCCAGGAAGTCCCCCTCCTCGGCACGGACAAACTCGACCGCTTCGGGATCGTAATTCACGAAAAGGGGAGCGCTGTACAGGTCGCGGGCCCCGGAAACATGAACTTGCAGTGAAAATTCCTGGTTCACCTCCACATCGGAGCGTCCCTCGAAAAAGAGAAGTGTGGGCATATCGGAGCCTGCTTCGGGAATGGCCTGGGCAATGCCCGAAGTCTCCCCGGGAGGGGCCATATTCTGGCCGGCTGAGCGCCCGGCGGAAGCCAGCTTTTTCGCCGGGGCGGACGACGGCAAGGCCATCTCCGCATCGGGCTCGAAAGACGCGGTGGCAAAAGAGCCCATGCTGGGGCCGGCTTTAAAGTCGTCTTCCTTCCCCGACCAGATGCTCGCGATATTCGATCGCGGCAACTCAACGGCCTTGACGATATGAGGCGTAATGGAGAGGAGGATCTCCCGTTTCTGCTTGTTGCGGGTATGGCCGGAGATGAGATCGCCGATCAGGGGCAGACGCCCCAGAAGGGGGAAGGTGGTTTTGCTCTTGGAAAAATCGTCCCGAATCAGGCCCCCGATCACGGTTTGCTGGCCGTCCTTGAGAGTGAGGACGCTCTGGGCGTTGGTTGTGGTGATGGTGAGGGCGACGGAGCCGTTGGTCGTTGTGGTCCGGTCGGAAACGCTGCTGACCTCGAGAGACAGCTTGGTCACAACCGTGTTGTCGAGCTGGATGGTCGGCTCGACGTCCAGCTTCACGCCGACGTCCACGTACTGGATATTGTCGGTGCTTGTGTCCCCCGTGGTAGTGACGGTGATGACAGGCTCACGGGTGCCGATATGCACCTTGCCCTTGTCCTTGTTCTTGACCCGGATCTTGGGATTGGCAAGGATCTCCGAGTCGGTCAGGGTTTTGGCGAAATCGAAGGAGGCCGTCGGCAGGGTGTAGAACGACTCCAGGCTGCTCAGGCTCCCGATCAGGTTGGCTGTTGACCCGCCCGGGCTGAGGCCGTCGGCGACCAGGGTGTCGGCCCCCGGAGCACCGCCGTAACCGCCACTGACGGAGTAGCTGCTCAATTTGGGGCCGAAGCTGAGATCGTTGCCGTGACTGACCTCAAGCAGTTCCAGGTCAAAGACGACTTCCGCATCGGCCCGGTCGGCGGCCACGATGATCTGCTGCGCCAGCTTGATGACCTCAGGCGTGTCGCGGATAACAAGGGCGTTGAGTTCCTCGTGGACATAGATTTTGCGCAACTGAAGCATGGTGCGCAACAGGTTTACCGCCTTTTTGGCATCGATATTGGACAGGTAAAAAGTCTGGATAATAAAGTCCTGGTACTGCTTGCCCTTGTCCTTGGTCTTGGGGTAGAGAATGATGGTCTTGGAATTGAGGACCTTTTTGTCCAGTTTGTTCATGTCGAGAAGCAGTTCCAAGGCCTGAACAAAGGTGACGTTTTCAAGGAGCACTGTCACCTTCTGGCTTTTCAGCTCCTTGTCAAAAATGAAATTGATCCCGGAGAGGCGGGAGAGGATATTGAACACCTCCTCGATCTTGGCCTCTTTGAATTTGAGAGTAATCGGCTTTTCCGAGCTGAGATCCAGCTCAAACCCGTCGATGACCGTTCGCTGTTCCTGCTCCAACCTGTCGAGCAACCCCAGGGCCCCCGAATTGCCGGGGTCAAGGACCAGGGCCTTGTTAAGGGTGTTGCGGGCCTGGGACAAGCGACGGGCCTCGATGAATCCTTCGGCCTCGGCGACCAGGAACTGGGCCCGGATCAATTCCTCGGCACGCCGCCTTTCCTGTCCGGCCACCTCGAGAGTCGGGTCAAGCCCCCCCGCCAAACGCAACTCGGCCACGGCCTCCGGGAACCTGCCTTCATCAAGATAAAAACGGCCCTGCTCCAGATGCTTCTGGGCCGCCTTCACCCGGGCGTTCTGCAGCATCATCCGATACTCGTGGCTTTCCGGACGAGCCGCGACCGCCTCGGAGTATTTGGCCACCGCCTCGTCGAATCGGCCCTCCTGAGTCAGGTCCTCCCCGGCCAGAAAAGCCCTTTGTGCCGCACATCCGGTAAACAACCCGAGCAGGGCCAGAAAAACAACTGCCTTGATGATTATGGAACGGTCCATTCGTATGTCCCCCCGCACTCGTGAGCGGCTTGGATTGAATGTGTAAGTCGAATGCGGCGCCTCGAAGTGCCGCGGGTATCCCCACCCTTTACGGGTGACGGGGTCTCACCTGCTCCGGGTGCGCCCCGGGGAAGGATCGATCAGGGGTTTGGGGAAAGGAACCATGCGGAAGACGGGGTCCCCCTTCCGGCCCTCTCCCGCGCCGGGAGAGGAAGCCTTCTCCGCCAGAGACACGCTGATAAGCCTCGGGTCGTCCCCCTGGCTGATGCGCAGAGTTTCCTCCGTCAAATCGACCACGGAGAACTTTCCATCCTCGCCGAACGGTTCCCCAGACTTCACGGCAAAGACCTCGTCGCCGGAAGCCAGGAAAACGACCTTTCCCTCCCGCAGCTCCATGAATCCGAGATAGGAGAAACTGGCCAGGGGCGGAAGCTTTTTGACAGGCGGTTTGGGCTTCGGCAGCGCCTTCGGCTGCGCCGGCGGCGGAGGCGGAAGCTTCTTGACCGGCGGCGGTGGCGGCGGCGGTGGCGGCGCCTTGACGACATAGAGGGGTCCGAACAGGTTCCGCCGAACCTCGGGAGTCCGCCCTTCGTTTCGCTCGAGGAGTTCGAGACGCACCCGATACTTTTCCGCAGCGTCGTTACCGACGCCACCCTGAAGTGCGGGCTCGCCCCCGCGAGCGCCAACGGCAACCCGTTGCGTCCTGGGCGTCTGCCAAAAGGCGTAAATCAGGGCCACCACCAGGCCCCCCAGCAATATGAGCAGGAGAAGTTTCTGCCTGTTCATGAATCTTCCGATTTGAAATAGGTTGTGAAACTGATCCGCAGTGCGACTTCGCTGCCTTTCCCGGCCCCGCTGCCGCCCAGGGATACCTCGTCAATAATGACCAGGCGCCGGGATTGTTCCACGGAATGAATGAACTTCTTGATCTGGGAGTAGTCACCGGCCACGGAAAAGACAAGACCATACTCCAGCAACCCTCTTTCGGCCACTTCCTCGGGGTTATAGGTGATGCGATCGATGGACAGACCCGCCCCCTGGGCAAGGGAGAAGACCTCTCCGATGAGGGAGGAAAACTCGGTCTTGTCGGGGACCGCCTCACGGAAAGCCGCGAGACCATCCTCCCCCTTGTGGAACAAGGTCTGGGGCGAGACGGCACTGCCCGCCTTCTGCCCGGCCCGCCTCAGCAGGGCCTGCTTTTCGATCAGGGTCCGCTCCAAGCCCTGAACGCGCGGTTCCGCCAGACGGCTAGCCGCCAGGTAGGCCACGATGTTCAGCACCACTAAGGCCACGACCAGAATGGGGCAGATTCTGTTCTGCCGCCAAACGGCCGCGAGAAGGTGTCCTTCACTCATTCTAAAAGGCCCCCTTCACCAGGAGGGAAAAATCGATCGCCTTCCGTTCCCGTCCCCGGTTGTCCTTGACCTCGGCCTCGGCCTGGTTCAGCAGGTAGACATAGCTGAAATGCGGCGAAGCGATAAGGCTGTCCAAAAAGTCCCTCAGTATGCCGACATCCTTCGCCGCCGCCCGCAGATTCAGCGACCCGGTCTGGTAATCGGGCTGGATGGATCGCAGGCTGACGCCCTCGATGGTTACCTCTTCCAGGCGCCCCAGAAGTTCGGTCCAACGGAAACTGTCCTTATCCAGAAGTTCATTGGCGAAGGCCACCTGATCCTCCAGTCGCTGGAAATCCTCGGCGCGGATCTTTCCCCCCTCGCCATCCTTGAGGCTCTCCAGTTCCGCCTCCACCTCGGCCAGATGGGCCTTCACCTGGCGGCTCTGACCCTGCAACCGAATGTAATAGCTCAGGTTGATGACCAACACCAGGGCCAGGGCCCCGAGCAGAACGGTATAAAGGGTATAAAGCGCCCGCCGATTGACATAGGTCAGGCTGGCGAGATTCAGGGTCAGTTTCATACCGGCATCCCTACATCATCCTCTCTGCGGCGCCGACGGCGGCCACCAGGGCACGAACCTGCTGAGCCGGAAGGTCCAGGGGGACCGGCGCCAACCGCTCGAGGTGCGGATCGAGCACGCGCACATCCCCTTCGAATGCGGCCCCGACCGCCTCCAGCACAGCGTCCGAATCCTTCCGCTCGCAATGCAGAAAGACTGCTGCCCGCCCGAAAGCACGGTGGGTCTCCTGGCAGCCGACGAGGGAGCGCTTGAGCTCCTGAAAAAGCCGCGAAGGCGTGGTTTCCATTTCCCTGACCCGTCGAAAAGCGAGAACCTGTCCATGAAAATACTGCAGGCTCAAAGATCTGTCATCGACACCGACCAGAACGAAATCCTCCCCCAGATCGAGGCGGGGACGGTAGTAATTGTACAGGTTGAGGGAATGGAAATCGACCACCGCGGCATTATATCCCGCTTCGGCAAGGATATCCTCGTACTGGTTGAGAACGGATCGAGCCACGAAGGCCACCGCCAAGTGGAAGCGACCGGACTCGGTTTTCTCGAGAATCTGGTAATCGAGCACGATATCCTTGGGATCGAGGGGAAGAGCCTCCTTCATTTTCCACTTGAGGATATCCACCCCCTCGGCCTTGGACTTGAATGCGGTTTCCACCTCGGTCAGGAGAACCCGACCGACCTGGTCCGGAAGGGACAGGGCGACTCGGTCCTCGCGGCCCGCCAGGGGGGCGAGGACCTCCCGGATTTCCGCGACCATGCGCTCCGGGTCGGCAACATTGGCCTGCCTCAGAGAGGGGACCAGCAGGCCCCCGTTCAAGGAGAGAACCCGCCCCCCCGAAAGGGCCGACCCCCGCCCCCGTCTGCGCAGCGCAACGGCCCGAAGTTCGGAGGAGCTCATATCGAGTCCGAGATAGTTGCGGTAAATCACTGTTCTTCCACCTTCTCGACAAAGGTCACGCGATTGATTTCCTTCAGTGTGGTAACCCCCTGGAAGACCTTTTCAAGAGCCGCCTCGCGGAGAAAAATTGTTTCGGCCTTTCCGGCGGCCTTCTTCAACTGGCCGATCGGGGCCTTGCTCATGATCAGTTCGCGCAACTCGTCGTTGAGATCAAGAAGCTCGACAATCGCGTTTCGGCCCAGATAACACATGCCGTGGCACTCCTCGCATCCGGCCCCCTCGTAGAAGATTTGATCCCGATACTGCGCGAAGCTTAGCCCCGCCCCTTCCAGGGTTTCCTGATCGTACCGGACCTCTTTCTTGCAGTGAGGGCAGATTTTCCGCACCAGGCGCTGGGCCATGACGCAGTTCAGGCAGGACACGAAGTTGTAGGGGTCAATCCCCATGTGAAGAAAGCGCCCCAGCACGTCGAAAATATTGTTGGCGTGGACCGTTGTAAAAACCAGATGCCCCGTCAGAGCCGACTGGACGGCGATCTGGGCGGTCTCAGGGTCGCGAATCTCGCCGACCATGATCTTGTCCGGATCGTGACGAAGGATCGAGCGCAGCCCGCGGGCGAAGGTCAGGCCCTTCTTCTCGTTGACCGGAATCTGCACCACCCCCTTCACCTGGTATTCCACCGGATATTCAATGGTGATGATTTTCTCCTCTTCATTGTTGATCTCGGAGAGGGCCGCGTAAAGGGTGGTGGTCTTGCCGCTGCCGGTCGGTCCGGTAACAAGGACCATGCCGTAGGGCTCGCGGATCTTGCGCCGGATACGAACCAGTTCGCGCTCGCTGATCCCCAACGCCTCCAGGGTCAGCCCCTTGAGATCCGACGCGATGGCTTCCTTGTCCAGGATCCGGATCACCGCATCCTCGCCGAAGCTGCTCGGCATGATGGAGACGCGAAAATCGATCGATTTGCCGCCGAGGCGAACCTTGAAGCGGCCGTCCTGGGGAATGCGCCGCTCGGAGATGTCCAGCTCGCTCATGACTTTGATGCGGGAAATAATGGGGCTCTGAAAGCGGCTGTCCAGAGCCTCTGTGGCCTGGAAGAGGACCCCGTCAACCCGGTACTTGATAATGACCCCGTCCTGGCTAGACTCGATGTGAATGTCGCTCGCCCTCTTGTTCAGGGCGTCGTAGAGGGTGGAGTCGATGAGCCGGATAATAGGACTGGTGTCGGCGGTCAGTTTTTCGATGGAGAGGACTTCCTCGCCCTTGTCGGTTTCCTTGACCAACTGGAGCTTGAAATCCTCGGAAACATCCTTCAATACCTGCTGAGACCCCTCCCCGCGCTCCAGGATCCTCGTTATCTGGCTTTTGGGAGCCACCTGAAACAAGAGCGGGACGCCCAACTGCATTTACAGGTTGTCCAGACCCGCCACGTCCGTGGGGTCGGCAACGGCGATGACCAGGCCGTCGGCCCTCCGCTCGACCGGAAGAAACCGGTACTGCATGGGCAGACCGGCCGGCAGCGAAGCCATCAACTCGGGATTCAGGATGAAGCTCCGGGTATCCAGGCATTCAAGCTGGAACTGGCGGCCCAAAACCTGGACCAGCAGGTCCTCGCCGATCAGCCCCTCGCCAATGGCGGTCTCGCCGAACCGGTTCCCTGTGGCAGGCATCCGCTCAAGGACCAGCTTCACCTCGGCAGGAGTCAGGGCCCCCATCTCAACAAGGATTTCTCCGATTTTCTTGCGCTCAAAATTCATACGAACGATTCCTGCGCACCTATTTGACGGTCCCGGCAAGTTGAAAAATGGGAATATACATGGCCACCACGATGCCGCCGATCAGCACACCCATGCTGGCCATCATAATCGGTTCGATAAGGGCGGTCAGCCGATCGAGGCGCCTCTCCACCTCCTGCTCATAGTAATCGGCGATGTCCGCCAGCATGTCCGCCAGGGACCCTCCGGTCTCCCCGACGCCGACCATGCGCAGTGCGATATTGGGAAAGAACCCGGTTTGCTCCAGGGAGGCGGAAAGGGAAGCGCCCTCCTCCACCTTCAGCACGGCACGGCTCAGGGAGCTTTCCAGTACGAGGTTGTTAAGGGTCCCCCGCGACATGCGCATCGCCTGGACCACCGGGATGCCGCTTGTGAGGGTCGTGCCGAAGGTGCGGCAAAACCCGAGCAGGGCGTAATCGACGACGAGGTTACCGAAAAAAGGCAGCCCCAGCTTGACCCTGTCCCTCAGCATGCTCCCCCGCTCAGTCCGCAGAAACATCCTCAGGGCCGCCAGCCCGACAAAGAGGGCCGGCACGACAAAGATTACACTGCTCTTCATCCCTTCCGCCGTGGCAATCAGCATCCGGGTAATGAGCGGCAGCTGGACATTCGCATCGGCATAGATCTGGGTGAAACTGGGGACGACGTAAAGCATGAGAAAAAGCAGGACCCCGACAACAGCGATGCTGAGGAGCATCGGATAGAAGGAGGCGCTTCTCACCTTGGCCTTGATGGCCTCCACGCGCTTCTGATATTCGATGAACCGGGAGATGGTCACCGGAAGATCTCCGGTGCTTTCACCCGCTCGAATAGATGCGACGTAAAGATGGGGGAATTGTCGGGGGAACTTGCCGAAGGCATCCGACAGAGCACTGCCGCCCTTGATGTCCTCCCGGATCTCGCGCAAGACTTCGAGCATGGTCCCGGACTCCATGCGATCGCTGATGGTATCCAGAACCTGGAGAATCGGCAGTCCCGACCGAATCAGGACCAGCAGCTCCTGGTTGAAAGACAAGAACCTCCTGCTGGTCAGCCGGCCTCGTTTCCCCCCCTCACTAAAGAGAAACTGCAGCGGCCGCTTTTTAACCTGGAAAACGAAAAAACCCTGTTCTTCAAGGTTCTCCCGAAGCAGGTCACGGCTGGCGGCCTCGTACTCTTTTTCAATAACCCGCCCATCCGCGGTTCCGATTTTACATTGGAATACGGGCATAACGCGTATTACTATCACAACCCCTAAAAAATATAAATGAAAAACACTCAGCGAGAGGCCGGGCAGGCCCCCTCAACAGAGCGGCCCGAGAGGAGAAGCCCCCCATTCAGGGCCGCCTAGCCGGCGTAGGCCACAGCACGGAGGACCCGCATCGACAAATCCCGCCCGACACGCTTCGACAGACTCCGATGCTTCTGCACCAATGGTCCCAGGACAAGAGGAGCGAATGGGGTAAAGGCAGGGGCCCCGTTGCCCATTCGAGGGCCCCCTCCAATCTCGCGAGACAACAAGTCCGAAACGGGCAAGCCTACTCGCCGAAAAATTTTTCGGCCTTGTACTTGGCCTTGAGGCCCTTCATCCAATCTTCATAAAGAGCCGCGGTTTTCTTTTCCTTTAGCCTGAGCTGTATTTTCCCCCTCATTTCATCGAGGGTCAACTGGGTGGGATCTTCAACCTCGAACAACTTGATGATGTGAAAACCCGAGATTGTTTCGACGGGACCGACGACATCCCCGGGTTTCAGATTCAGAAGAGCATTCTCAAAAGGCTTGACGGTTTGCCCCATGTGAATAAAGCCGAGATCTCCCCCGATATAGCGGGTTCTGTCATCGGAATTATAGTACGCCAGGTCATAAAAGTCCTCCCCGCCCTTGGCCCTTTCAGCTAGCCCCTCGGCCTTTATCAAAAACTCATCGCGCTCCTTATTCGTCGCATTCGAAGGAACCTTTACCAGCACATGGCTCACCTTGAACCGCTTGGGGCGAAAAAAAGATGCTTTATTTTCCTCATAGTAGCTGACGACATCACCGTCGGTAACCTTGACGTTCGCGTCAACGGCCACCTTCTCGGCCTTTACAGCCAGGAGAGAGCGGTATATGGCGGCCCGATATTCATTGACGGTTTCTCCCCCGAGGGCCTTCTGGAAGTCATCCAGGGACGAAAACCTGCCTTTTACTTCCTGAAAAATCTCCTCCACTTCGCTATTTTCGACGGCGATCTCCTCATCCAGGGCATAGCGTATCTTATACCCTCTATCGACCAGAAGATCGAAGGCTTCGCTTCGGGCCTCTTCGCGTTTCTCCGGAGAGAGCTC